>JBDROC010000001.1:0-10301 GCA_043810475.1 Methanobacteriota archaeon
CCGAACTGCCACCTGCCTTTCCTGAACACAGAACCGCAGGTCGGGCATATCCTGCCATAAACTATTTGCGGGGACCCAAGAAGTTTTTTATTTCCGATAAAGCACTGATAGCATACGTTATCATAAAAAACGTCTGCATCATTTCCGCATTTCGGGCAGAATGATCTAACCATTGTTCAATAAACTCCGTGTCGTATCGCGTACGCTTTTTTCAGAATTATAGACTGGCTTCCATCCAAGCGATCTGATCTTGTCGATAGAAAGCATCATTCTTGGCACGTCACCCTTCCAACCGCGGCTGCCTCCAGTATATTTGAATTCGACATCATGCAAACCCATTTCTTCAACTACGATCTCTCCTATCCTGGTTGAGTTTATGGTATCATCCGAGCCTATATTGAAGATGTTCACCATCTCATTACAGTTCTGCATTGCGAAAAGGATAGCTTCGATACAATCATGGACGTGGAGATACGATTTGTTCTGTTTTCCATCTCCCAGTATCTCAAGAGAAGCGGGATTATTCCTGAGCTTATTTATGAAATCTATGATGATCCCGTGAGTGCCGCGATGACCAACAATGTTAGCGAATCTGAACAGCCATGAATTCATATCAAATGTGGAACAGTACGAGGTTATGAGCGCCTCGCAGGCAAGTTTCGATGCGCCGTATAGTGATATGGGGACTAGTGGTCCGTAATTCTCTGGCGTGGGTATGAGCGTGGCTTCGCCGTACACCGTGGATGTGGATGTAAAGAGGATGTTCTTAATTTTATTGATACGCATCGCTTCAAGAAGATTGTATGTGGCGATTATGTTCTGCTCAAGATGGACTCTTGTATCTGAGAAACCAAGGCGGACGTCGGGATTGGCAGCGAGATGGAATACCGCATCTGCGTCTTTTACGGTTTTTTTCAGGTCATCTAAGTTCAAGAGATCAAGCTTGATGAATTTGAAGTCCGGGTTTTCAATATGCTCTTTGAGGAAATCCACTTTACCTGAGCTAAGGTTGTCCAGCACTATTACTTCGTCGCCGCGCAGGAGCAGCCTGTCAATTAAATGGCTTCCGATAAAACCTGCGCCGCCTGTAACAATGATTTTGTTTTTCATGTTTCTTAAATTAAATTATTATAAGGTATAGCCTTCTATTCTTCTTCGATAATATGAAT
This sequence comes from Methanobacteriota archaeon, assembly GCA_043810475.1. Taxonomy (GTDB): domain Archaea; phylum Halobacteriota; class Methanosarcinia; order Methanosarcinales; family Methanoperedenaceae; genus Methanoperedens. The sequence continues at coordinate 1,170 of JBDROC010000001.1, forward strand.
TTTGGCAGTGTCCTGTAATAGACCGCATAATTTGAATTTGTCGTATTTGATAGCAAATCGCCATCGGAGGATTACATTGATCTAATATTCATAAAAAATTAAAATCAAAGTCGTTAGCCCAAAAAATGGTTTTTCTATCAAAGAAATTTTATTATTAATTTACAATTTAACAAGTAGTATCTTTTCATGAAATGATTTTATCCATAATTATATCGATAACAATTTTTAAATCCATTTTTGGAGATTCATTAACTCCTTTATCGTTATGTAAGTGATCAGGAAATGTATCAATTTCCTTATGATGCGGCACATTATCCCAGCGTGTTATCAGTTCACCATTTTCAAACTGCCATTGATATTTATATTTTTGGCGATCTGCTATGTTATCCTTAATTTCAACATATTCAATAAAATAGAGAACTGAACCATCTACTAACTCAAGTTTGCCCTTCAAATATCCGATATCTGTATCGATCTCATCAAAAGTTATGGAAAAATGAGTTACTACAGGACAATCTTTAATGACAGATTCTATTTGAGAGTAATACTCTCGAAAATTCATAAGCTGATTCCCGATAAAATATTCAGTTTTTTACTCCATATATCAAAGCCTTTTTTTGCGGCATACCAATCAAAAAAGTCGTCACTGTCGTCCAATTGTCCTGAATCAAACTTTTTCATGAAGGTATCCGAACTCATTTTATATTTGGTCTCAAAATTTTTACAGGTGTTTGCATACCTGGCTTTCTTGTATTTTGCTATCTTTTCATCCAGGGCTAAAGCTGAACGGATCACATTACTGACTTCGAGCAACGAAAATTCTTTTTTCACGTTTACAGTTAAAGCCATGATTACTTCTCCAGATTAATATTAATATGTTATTTTCATATAAATAACCATTGATGTATCAACATTATCGTTTTTCTTTTCCCGCCCACGCCGCAATAACAGCAGGCACAGCCCCTATCGCAGTGCAGGTCTCAAATGAAACGCCCTTTCCGGTTATATCAAGATGGTACTTAGCCATCTCAAACAGTTCCATAGGGAGACCTTTATGCCCCAGACCGATAAGGAAAAGATAGGATTTTTTCTTTTTAATGAGTTCAGATAGTGTCTCTACACTGATATTCTTCTCCTTCGCAGGATGCGAAGTCGTCACAACGACGGCGCCGAACTGTGGCTGGAATCCTCTCTCTGGCAGGTCGAACACGAAAAACCTTCCTGTCCTATAAAGCTCATCAAGATATTTCCCGGAGCTTCCGATCGTGGTCTTGTCCTTCACAAAGGCTACAAGTTCTTCTGCGCTCATTTTGAAAGGATAATCGAAAAGCGCAAGATTGAACCCGAATGCATATGCCACAGGCGCTGCGCGGGCGATGCTGCGGTAATGCGCTTCGTGGAGCTTTATTTTGTCGTAGGTGTTCACGATACCCAGGGTCAACATGCTGCCTATAAATTCATATACGTATACTGGTTCATGGAATCTTTGTAATTATTCAATATGTCTTCGGCATCCTGTTTGGATAATTTATTTTCCCTCTGCGCCTGAACGACCTCAGATTCAAATACCGAGAGCAGAGTACTGGTATTATACTTGACATAACCCAGAACATCGCAATTCCTGTCCCCATTGACTATCTGCTTGATATGCCATTGCCCGCTGTCATCCACGATGATATGCGCTTCATTCGCCGAGCCGAACAGGTTATGGTAATCTCCGATCGTGTCCTGGTACGCACCAAGCATGAGAATCGCAAGATAATATGAACCGTTGTTAAGCTCATGGAGTTCAAGGATCTCCTTAACGTCCTTCAAGTCCACGAATTTGTCTATCTCCCCGTCAGAATCGCATGTTATATCCACTATAGTCCCGTATTGCGTGGGTTTCTCATTAGCCCTGCTCACAGGGACGACCGGAAATAACTGCTTTATCGCCCAGAAATCAGGTATGGATTGGAACGTTGAGAAATTACCGATATATTTTTTTGAGAGCAATTTATTCAGATCATCGAAATCATCGGATTTGTTCCCAGTTTCCCTGGCGAACGCTGCGGCTTTTTCGCATATCTGCATGAATAATATCTCTCCTTTTGATTTTTCCTCAAGTTCTATCTCGCCCAGGTTGAAAAGCGAAAGAAGTTCCTCGCGGTTCTGGAGTGCGTCGTGATAATACTCAATATAATTTTTAATGTTTATTTCCTTTAACCCGTCATACAGTTCTGTTATGATATGGGGTTCATCGCCTCGCAGTTCTATCACTTTATTGCGGCTACCGTTCTTATCTCCCTTGATGTTTATGACAAGCAGTGAATGATACGCACTGAGGGCCCGCCCGCTTTCAGACAAAATAATGGGGTGTGGGACATCTTCTTCATCACACACGTCCTTGAGCGAATAGACCACATTGTTAGCATACTCCTGGATGGTGTAATTTGCACTGGCATCTGAGGAGGTCTTGCTACCGTCATAATCCACGCCAAGACCTCCACCAATATTGAAATATTTGATATTTATATGCATATTTCTAATTTTTGCATAAACCCTGGCAGCTTCTTTGACGGCTTTCTGTATCCGCCGGATCTCCGTGATCTGGGAACCGACATGGAAATGAAGCATCTGGAGTTGCTCGAACATGTCGTATTCAGCAAAGGTCTTGATGCAGTCCAGCATTTCAGTGGTCGTCAGACCGAACTTTGAAGATTCTCCTCCGGATTCAGCCCATTTTCCGCTCCCCCTTGAGTAAAGCTTTACCCTTATGCCGATAAGCGGTTTTACTCCCATTGTTTTCGAGAGTTCCAGCAAGCGCCTTGTTTCACTGTACTCATCAATGACAATAACAACTTTGTTTTTCAGCTTGACAGCGTTCAATGCAAGTTTCAGGTATTCATCATCCTTGAAGCCATTGCAAATTAAAAGAGCTTCATGACCAAGCTCAAAAGACATGGCAGCAAGCAGTTCAGCTTTCGTCCCCACTTCCAGACCAAGATTGTATTTTTTGCCGGATTTGACGATCTCCTCCATCACTTCCCTTCTCTGGTTCACTTTCATGGGGAATGCGCCCTGGTAGACGTTATTATATTTGTATTCTGAAATAGAGTGTGAGAATGCCCCGTTCAGTTCCTTTATTTGTCCTTCAAGGATCTGAGGGAACCGAAAGAGAACAGGGAATTTTATTTTCTTGGCGGTAAGAGAATCAACAACATTTTTCATATCGATGGCTTGAGCGTCTTTTCTTGTAGGCCTGACACTTAAATCTCCGTTTTTATTAAAAGTGAAGTATCCATTTCCCCATCGTTCTATGCCATATAGGTCTATTGCGTCTTCAATTTTCCACATTTAGTTTAATCTCACGTCCTTCGAAACATTCGGTTCTATAAAAGATTACTTATTCAGGTTTAAACTTTTCCATTAACGAATTAAAATTCGAAAATTCGGTCATTTTCCTTTCTGTCTGGCATAGAGTTGTTCAACCTTCTCAATAGTATCCGCATCGTCCACAGATTTATCGCTTCTCACGTTGATAAGCCTTGGAAAACGCAGTGCATAACCCGAATCATAATTCTGGCTTTTTTGGATTTCCTCAAATGCTACCTCAAATACTATCTTTGGTTCAAACTCCACATGGATACCGTTTTCCAGAATTACAATGTCTTTGAAAATATCAGTAAGGTCACCCAGTTTTTCATCCGTAATGCCTGTCCCTACCCGCCCTATAGTGAGCAGCCTGTTTGTATCGGGGTCGCGGCATGCCATCAAATAAGAACCTATAAAAGAGGTCCTTCTCCCTTCACCCCATTCGCCACCGACCACCACAAGGTCAAGAGTGTCCATGATCGGTTTTAATTTTAACCAGTTCTTTCCCCGTTTTCCTGGCGTGTAAAGCGACTGGGGATTTTTCAACATTACACCTTCATGCCCTGCTGCAAGCGCCATTTTATAGATCAACTCGATATTGGCTGCACTGTCCGTTAGAGTCTGTTCGGCCACAATGCTTTTGTCACATATCTCCTCAAGTTTTTTCCTGCGCTCAAAAAGCTCTGTATCTATCAGGCTCTCACCGTTGAGGTACAATATGTCAAAAAGGTAAAGCGACAGAGGAATTTCAAGGGCTGTTGCCGTGACATCATATTTTCGTCTGAAGCGCCTCAGGATTTCCTGGAACGCCATAGGCCTGTTGTCCTTGCCAAGAGCTACGGTTTCCCCATCAAGAATGGCTGTGTTAGCAATAACATTCGTCCTTACAGATTTTACAATATCTGGCAAAGAAGATGTTACGTTCTCAAGCCGTCGTGAATATATGATCACTTTGTCTCCATCCTTGTGTATCTGGACGCGCGCCCCGTCGAACTTCCACTCAACTGCAACAGAACCCATTTCTGCCAGTGCTTCATTTATCCCCTCTCCGACCTGTGCAAGCATAAGCTTGAGTGGTCTTCCTGTAATTACGCTGAGGTTAAGAAGGCCGGATTCACCTTCTTTTTTTGAGGTATACGCAACAAGACCGAAATCGTTAACAAGCATGTAACCCCGTTCCACAAGTTCAACAGGAACATTAAAAGCCTCTGCAATTGCATTTCTTACTATCCCTTCTCCTACCCCGATTCGCATCTCCTCGATCGCCAGGCGTGCAAGGTAAACGATCTCAACAGGCTCAGATGTGCCGAAAAGATACTGGAGGTTCTTTATTTTGGCATCCTGTGACCCTTTACCAGCAAGATTTGCGATCTTCTGGAACCTTGAAAATACATCGCGTATGGAGAGCTGTTCTTCAGAAAAAAAATCAAAATGACCTTTACGATTTGCTATTGCTTTTGCTGCGGCTGTGCCAACATCTCCGGTCTCCTTCACCAGTTCTTCTATGCGCAAAAGCGAGAGCGATGATGTCTTTGCGATAGCGGTGTATAACAGGCTTGTCCCGATCCCGAGTTCTTTTTCGCTCCAGACAGGGAACACACTTCCCATTATAAAACGGGTAGCGATCTCAAGTTCGTCGTCATCCACTTCCTTAATGAATGACGCCACCACCGAGGTCATTTCAAGAGAACTTGATATCCCTGTTAATTTTTTACATACTTCTGCGAAGGTTTCAAAAGATGTCATTATTATAAAAAGTAGGAAAAAAAATAAAAGGGGTAACCCCTCTTATTCATTTCTTTGTATTATTGCCAAGGGCCGTTGCGTGTATTTTAGCAACGTCAGTACCGTGGCAGTTCGTGCAGTACGTTCCCCTTGACAGATGTATCGTTACCAGTTCACCTTTACTGGGTTTGAGACTGTCAGGCGGCGGCGCATGGCACTGTTCGCATGTTGAGAAATGACCCGGTCCTTCTCCCTTCTCTACTGTAGGGATCGTAATCTTTTGCGGAGGTCCGTGGCAGCTGTCGCACTTCAGATCGATCGTACCTGATCCGATATGGATGCTGTGAACCTGGTTGCCGTGGCAGTTCATGCAAAGTTTTCCACCTGTGATGTGCAGACCAAGATTCTGGGCATCAGTATGGCATAATTCGCATTTTATTGTGGCGACCGATGTTTGTGGGGGAGCTATGGGAGCTGGCGCGCTCACTGGTGGCGTCCCTCCCGGCTTTACTGTGGCAGCTGGAGTCGCTTTCGTGGTTTCTAACGGCGTCTTTTCCACTTCTCCCGGTGTTTTCCCTGACGTACCGCCAAGGAAATAATAACCGGCAGCCGCAACAAGTATCAAAGCAATTATGATCGCTAAATAAACAGGAACTTTAGTATCTTTTTCGTTCATTGGATGTATCACCCTTCTGTTAAATATGGCTTTGTATGTTTTAAATGTTTTGGTTTTATCATAGTGAGTGTATTTTAAACCAGCATTTACATAATTTCCGGTGAAAAGTTAATAAATAGAAAACATGTATTAAGCCAACATGACAGATAAATACGAACAGGTGATCGAACTTGCAAAACGCCGCGGCTTTCTCTGGAACTCGTTTGAATTATATGGCGGTACTGCTGGTTTTTACGATTACGGGCCTCTTGGTGCAATGCTCAAACGCCGCGTTGAGAACATCTGGCGCGACATATTTGTGATCAACGAAGGGTATTACGAGATAGAATCACCCACTATCGGGATAGAGGAAGTCTTTATCGCATCAGGACACGTCGGGGGCTTCTCAGACCCGCTGACCGAATGCCAGAAGTGCAATGAGGCTTTCAGGGCAGACCATCTTGTGGGTGATGTTGTGGATAATCCTGATACGTTGAGCGCTGATGATCTCACCGTGCTCATCAGCAAACATAATATAAAATGCCCTGAATGCGGCGGAGCACTGGGTAAAGTATATGAGTTTAATCTCATGTTCAAAACCAGCATTGGTCCAGGTGGAAAAAGAGCCGGGTATCTTCGACCCGAGACAGCGCAGGGAATGTTCATTGACTTCCCGCGCCTCCTGAAGTTCTACCGTGACCGACTTCCCTTTGGCGTCACGCAGATAGGGAAAGCCTACCGCAACGAGATATCCCCCCGCCAGGGTGTGATACGCCTTCGTGAGTTCACGCAGGCAGAGGCTGAAATATTCATCGACCCAAGGGACAAGACCCATCCGAAATTCAGTGAAATTTCTGATATTGCACTTGTCCTCTACTCGCAAGAAGGTCAGGCTCGGGGGAGTTCTGAAAAGATGACGATCAAAGAAGCTGTACAAAACGGCATTATCGCCCATGAGTTCCTGGGATACTGCCTTGCGCGGACGTACCAGTTCCTCATTCGCGTGGGCGTGTCGAATGAAAAACTGCGCTTTCGCCAGCACATGAAGGACGAGATGGCACATTATGCCGCTGACTGCTGGGATGCAGAGATAGAGAGTAACAGGTTCGGATGGGTCGAGGTCGTGGGGATCGCGGACAGGACTGATTATGACCTTAAAGCCCATGCGAAGCAGAGCGAAAAGGAACTGAATGTGTATGTCTCGTACGATAAACCAATAAAGGTTGAGCGATTCGCAATAAAACCCAACATGGGTATCCTTGGACCTCGATTCAAGGGAAAAGCAGGAAAGATCGCGAATGCTCTGAAGGTAATGAAACCTGAAGACCTGTCGGGTGAGAGCATAGATGTAGTGGTAGATGGCGAGGTGATCAGGGTGGAAAAGGAGGCTGTTTCATTTGAAAATATCTCTGAAGAAGTTCACGGAGAAACGATCATTCCGCACGTAATAGAACCATCATTCGGCATAGACAGAATAACGTACTCCCTCCTTGAACACTCCTTTTTTGAAGAGGAGGCAAAAGCTGAAGAAGGGGAAGATGAGGAAAAAAGGATTGTGCTGCGCCTCCCGCCAGAGGTAGCGCCTGTCCAGGCTGCAGTGCTGCCGCTTCTTACGCGCGAGGAACTGATAAACCCTGCAAACGAAATAGTTAGAGCGCTTCGAAAAGCCGGGATACTGGTCACATTTGACGATGCTGGCACCGTAGGAAGGAGATACCGGCGAAACGATGAGATAGGCACGCCTTTTTCCATAACTGTTGATTACCAGACGCTTGAAGACGGCACTGTTACGATAAGGGACAGGGACACGATGGAGCAGGTGCGCGCAGGTATAGTTGGTATAGAAGATAATATATATGATCTGATATACAAAGGAAAATCATTCGATGAGGCTGGGAGGAAAGTGTAAGCTTGTCCGGGCTGTTCTTATCTGAATTACGCCGAAAAGCTGTGCATGCAGCGGGTTCCATCATCGCTTTAGCTTATTATTTCATAGATAGAGAAACCGCGCTCGCTGGACTTGCTATCATCAATGCTATTCTTCTTTTTGTAGAATGGCAGAGGCTTAATGGAAAGATCAAGCTCCCTGAAATACTATTGCGTCCTCATGAAAAAGAACAGGTAGGTGCGTACATATACTTCCAGATCGCTGCACTTATTTCTGTCATTTTTTTCGAAAAAACCATTGCTATCGCCGCGATCCTTATGCTGTCGCTGGGTGATACTGCATCCGGTCTATTCGGGGCTTTATTGAATGAGGGTAACGTCAGGCATTCCAGAAAAAAATTCATGATCAAGCCGCTACCAATTGTTTTAGTGATGTTTGCAGTATGTGTACTTATCGGATTCATTATGGTTCGTTTGCCATTAGCCCATGATATGAAATATCTTTCATTCTTTTCGTATGTAGCTGGAGCGCTGGGTGCAACGCTGGGTGATGCAGTGCCCCTTCGGGTTCAGGGAAAACCAATAGATGATAACCTCCTGATCCCTCTTCTTTCTGGTGTTTTTATGACGGTCGCGAATCTATTATGATAATTTATTATATTATATTTACTTCTCTTCTTTCTTCTCTTCTTTTGCCATCTCTTTATCCATCTTGTAGTCGTCGTAGCCCATCCAGGCGACTATCAGACCAACAAAGAGAAGAAAGAGACCGATACTGCCTCTTAATAATACCATGAGATCTTCCCAATATCCAAGAAATCCCATTACCTGGGGACCTGTATACCATACTACACCTATTATCAATATTACTATTCCTATAAGCATTTTTATTATATTACCAGCCGATGACATATTATCACCCATCTCTAATTCATTTACTCTATATTAAATTTTTTTATACCCACAGGAAAACTTATTACCCCTGTTATTAATAGTAATTACAATGAACGGAACAATTTCGCAGGTTACAATAAAAGGCGTATACCTCCTTGAAAAGAACAACGGCCCGGTTCCTCTTGTGCTTCTTGAAGACGAAGCAAAACGGATCATGCCCATATACATTGGATTATCCGAGGCTATTTCAATAAATGCAGCCATAAATCACGAAATCCCTCCGAGGCCAATGACCCATGACCTTTTCATATCTCTGCTTGAACGAACGAGTTCGCAGATAGACGACATCCTGATAGATGAACTCAACGATGGTATCTATTATGCCAGGATGTGCGTTTCCATGGATGGAAGACAGTTCGAAATCGACGCAAGACCAAGCGATTGTATCGCCATAGCGCTACGGTGCAATGCCACCATCCATGTGAGAGAGAGCATTATTTTCGAAGCTGCGATCGATAAAGAGGAGATCGAAGGGATCTTATCGCTTGATAGCTATCTATCCTGAGGCAATACTTTCGCACCGCTATCGTAAAGCAGATATCTGTAGAGAGATATTT
>JBDROC010000002.1:0-2614 GCA_043810475.1 Methanobacteriota archaeon
CAGATGCCCCTAGCTCATGTGCAAGAAGCGGAATAAAAAGTATAGACATCATTATGGCAGAGTTCGTCAAAAGCTGTATCGCATTCAGTCTCATCACCTATTTTATGAAGGGATATGTATTTAAGCAATACAGTTTGTGAACTACCCAAACCCTAAAGGGCTATGGGCGTCCCGCTGCATCGACCCTCTATTGAGAAGTCCTTAACGGGCGTTAATTCCCGTAGTTCCTACGGTACTGATTGATCTTTTTAAGATATTAATTGCAGCGTTATGGTCTCTGTCCAATACCAATCCACAGAAGGGACAACTGTGTACCCTTTCAGATAGGTTCTTTGGTACTGAATTACCGCAACCGCTACAATTCGTTGATGTGTTTCTGGCATTGACAAGTTCAACTACTTTCCCGGCACATTCTGCCTTGGATTTCGTTAAAATCATCAACTGATACCAGCCAGCATCGGATATGGACTTTGCAAGATGATGGTTCTGCATCATGTTTTTTATCTGCAAGTAGCAAGTGTTCTGATCAGCTTAACCTCTTGATTCTTGTTTGGATATATCCTGAATTGATATGATTTTTTCATGCACACTCGACAATGTTATATTGTTTTGTTTCCATATAATGCTTGTCTATCCCTAAAAATGCAGACTCGACAACTCTTTTTAGGGGATAGATATTACAATTGCAAAGGGTACGATTCATCTCAGCCCTCGACGGGCTGAGCGTTTTCTACCCCTTGACCTCACGATGTAAAATAATAAGAATCTGAAATTGCGGTTCGATTAATGAGTAATATCATGGCTTGTAAACAGGAAATTGTTAAATGTGGATTTAAGGTCAGTAATATTGGTGGTGATCTCGAATATATTTCGGATAAAATTAATTTGCCAAAGTTGGAAGAAAAAGGAATGGTACAATATTTCTATCATTCTCCTTCTTCAGAATTACCTGTAAGGGATATTTTAAACGAACAAAAGAGAGGATATAAAACAGAACCACATATCGAAATTGGGGCTGAGAACTACTGCATTGATTGCTATCAGCGTAACATTAAATCCTTTGTTAAACGTCATGAAAAATATCTATTTCTATTGACTGCATGCAGAAACAAAAAGTTGAATTATCATTACGGAAAACAATTCATTGTTGGTTACATCGAAAAAGCCGAAGTAATTGATAGAGGCAGGTTTCTATGTATAAAGGGTCCAACTAAGATAATTTCTTTTGACGATTCTATAGGTGTTAAAGATCTGTTTGGTAAAAATTTTGCTCAAAGTGAGAATAGAGGAAAGACTTTATCATTAAGTCGAGATGTTTTTGTAGACAATCAAAAAACAGAGGAGATTTTGAAGCATTTCGAGAATAGAACAAATATTTTGATTGAATGCATTGAAGAAATCAATAAATTAGATGCAAAAAATGTGTTAGATTTTAATCAGTTATCACAAAAAGAGATCGAAAGATACCATCAACTTTATCCTAACAATGCCCACCTTAAAAGAAGTTATGAAACTGAAAATTTGGTTATAGTTGTTGGAGATAAAATAAGAAGAACTTATCATGCAGTTTCATCTATAATGGAAGAATTACTTGGAATCTCAGGCTCAATCCAAAGAAGTATTCCTCCTAGAGTTATTACAAAGGAACATAATTTCGAAAATTTACAACATATTCTTGGAATGCAATAATTATGACTACCCTTGACTGGACAGAGAAATACCGCCCGCAGACGCTATCTCAGGTCATCGGACACAACAAGGCAGTTGAAGAACTCAGACAGTGGGCACAGAGTTGGGAGAAAGGGGTACCGAAGGATAGAGCGGTGGTTGTTTATGGAAGAGCGGGGATAGGTAAGACCACAGTGGCCCATGCCCTTGGGCACGATATGGGATGGGAGGTCATCGAACTTAACGCAAGCGACCAGCGCACGGCTGACATAATAGAAAAGGTCGTGGGTTCAGCCTCGCAAATGAGCACCCTTGAAGGTGCAGGCAAGAAAAGGCTTGTGATAATGGATGAAGCAGATAATATCCATGGAACAGCAGACAGGGGAGGGGAAAAGGCGATAGTTGAGCTGATAAAGAAAACAAACCAGCCCATCATCCTTATCGCAAATGAACTCTACGACATGTCAGCAGGGCTGAGGGGGGTATGCAGACCTATCCAGTTCAATTCAGTATTGTCGCGTTCCATGATACCTGCATTGAAAAAGATCGCTGAGGCAGAAGGGATAACCTGCGGTCTTGGAGTTATTGATAAGCTTGCAGAGAATGCTGGAGGAGACCTTCGAAGTGCGATAAACGACCTGCAGGCTGCTGCCCAGGGGAAAAAAAAGCTCGAATCCGATGAAATAGCAACAGGTGAGCGGGATACAAAAGAGAACATATTTAAGATCCTGGCAAAGATCTTTAAAGGGACAGATATCATTGAAACCCATAAAGCCACTTATAATCTGGATGAGAACCCTGAAGACCTTATCCAGTGGGTTGACGAGAACCTCCCGCTTGAATATACAGCCCCTGGCGACCTTGAAAGAGGATATCACTATCTTTCAAGGGCTTCCCTTTTCTTAGGACGGGTAAGAAGGCGGCAGAACTATAATATGTGGAGATA
>JBDROC010000003.1:0-7966 GCA_043810475.1 Methanobacteriota archaeon
CAGGAATATTTATCACGTCATCCTCCAATTGTGCTCTCATGCTGTCCCATGAAGAACTTGTTTATCTTGTGAATAAAAATCCGCCGCTTGTCGAACAAATGATCGATCCGGATATACAGATACAGCCCAACGGCATCGAACTGACGCTTGCCCGTGTGGAGGTTCATGATGGTTCAGGCGCTATTGCATTCGATAATGCTGAGCGAAAACTTCCTCATACAAATAAAATTGACTTTGACCATGAAGGGTGGGTTCACTTACCAAAAGGCAGCTACAAGATATTGTTCAACGAGATAGTTAATATCCCGAAAAACATCGCAGCAATCGCAAAACCTCGTTCAAGCCTGCTGCGGTGCGGCGTAACAGTTGAGACAGCGGTGTGGGATGCGGGTTACAGCGGAAGGAGTGAGAGCCTGCTTGTTATTTATAATGAAAACGGTTTTAAGCTCAAGAAAAATGCACGAGTTCTACAGCTTCTGTTTTTTAGGTTAGGGGAGGAAGTGCGAGAAGGATACTCGGGTGTTTATCAGAATGAAAATGTTTAACTCATAATTCCTGTTTTGTGTCCTTTTTCGGTTTATTTTTGTATATGATCATAGTTAATAAATATTTTTATATACATAAATAATCAGAATCTTAGGAAAAGTATATGTTATAATTATAATCATAAGTATCAAATAAAGTTATAAACCTTAAAAGTATATATATACAATAACAAAACGCCTGTTTTGGCATTTCATTAAAGGTTGAAGGAATAAATATGACAGCACGTGTATACACAATCGCTTCAGGCAAAGGTGGAACTGGTAAAACTACTGCAACACTTAACCTGGGCACTGCTCTGGCTCTTCTCGGTAAAAAGACCGTGGTTCTTGACGCTGATATAGGTATGGCTAACCTTGGTTTGTTGCTTGGTCTTGAGAGAAGTAAAATAACGCTTCACGAAGTATTAGCCGGCACCGCACAGATAAAGGACGCCATATATGATGGTCCTGGTGGGCTCAAGGTAGTTCCGAGCGGCTTATCATTGAAAGGATTCCAGAACTCAAACCCGGAAAAATTAAAAGAGGTCATGACTGCCATCGTTGAAGGAATGGATTTCGTTTTGATCGATGCCCCGGCGGGAATAAGCAAGGACGGCGTGATACCCCTTGCTGTTGCAGACAAAGTGATCCTTGTTGTTAATCCGGAACTTGCTTCAATGGCAGATGCATTGAAGACAAAAGCCCTGACTGAAATGCTTGGAAGGTCAGTAGAGGGTGTTATTTTAAACCGTGCTGAGCTTGAGAAAACTGAGATCAACCGCAATAAAGTGTCTGAACTTTTAGGTGTAAAGGTACTTGAAATGATACCGGAAGACGCAAATGTAAGGCGTTCTGCTGCGTTTAAGGTACCGATCGTAATACGGGCACCTAAGTCCCCAGCAGCCATCGCTTTCAGTAGACTTGCTGCATTACTTGCAGGAGAGAAATACAAGGAGAACGGTGCTAAAGAAGAAAAAGAAGGTTTTGTAGACCGTCTTGCCAGGTCAGTGTTCGGAGGAAAATAAAAATGGCAGGTGAATTACTTCAGATACTTAATATTTTTTTAATTGTACTGTTGGTAGTATCATTTTTCATCATGTTCTTGATGAATGTCAGGATAAAGCAATTGAGAAAAGAACTCAATGATCTTAGAGACAGAGTTATAATAACGGGTGAAGAATTGTACCGTCTGTCACAGGATATTGAAGATTTCAAGAAAATAAAAATATAATTGAAAAACTATGTTAAATATACGCGAAACGGTGGGTAGATTCCTTGCTGAATTTACATCCCCGAAGGAGAAGGATATAGAGGATCTTATTAGCTTTGCAGCTATTAGCACTCCCTCTCTAGATAAGGATTCTTTCAGAAAGAGCGTGCTTATAGCAATCGAACAGAGGGATATCTTAAAAACCTATGAAAAAGACCTTTTTTCGCTGCCCAGGGATTCACCTGTTTATGCTGAGCTTGAGAGTGCCCTAAGGGAAGCAAAGGAAGGACATGATAACCTGGAAGATGTTGAAGATGAGTTAAATTATATAAAAAAAATATTAACATCTTTAAAAACAGCTGAGAAGCCCGGGGAAAGCCAGAAGATAGATGTAGAAACAGAAGCGGGACCTGAGCCCATAGAAGCTGAAAAACCAGTTGCTGAGGCGCATGAGGAAAGTCAGAAGATAGATGTAAGAACAGAAGTAGAACCCGAGCCTTCAGAAGCTGAAAAACCGGTTGCTGGGGAGCATGAGGAAAGCCAGAAGATAGATGAAGAAACAGAAGTAGAACCCGAGCCTTCAGAAGCTGAAAAACCAGTTGCTGGGGAGCATAAGGAAAGCCAGAAGATAGATGAAGAAACAGAAGTAGAACCTGAGCCCACAGAAGCTTTAATACCTCCAATGGAAGCTACAGAAGGAATAACTGGGACAGCATTAGAAGAAGAACTGGAAATTCCCGAAAGTGTGGAAGTTCTTATGCGCCGTCTGAATCGGGACGACACTAAAACCCTTTTAAAGGACCGTTTGACACCCGAAAAACAAGCGGTTTTTGAACTTCTTGAAGAAAAATTGATGTCTGATGTTGAGTCACGTATTAAAAAGCTCAAAGATATGCAGACCAGGTTTCTTGAAGAAGAACAGCCGAAGACATTTTTTGGAAAGATCAAGACTTTCTTTACAAAAGAGACGGAAACTATCGAGGCTTATGATATTTCATTACACGGGCCGCTTGTCACATTCGAAGGTCTTGAAGGGTTTAATGAGATCGAGCGATACTGGGTGAATGAACCCTATGCATTTATTGTAATATTATTCGACCCAGAGAATAATACTTATCTATATTATGCGGCAGAACCTGTGCTAACTGATTTCGAGGACCTGTTCCTTAAAGAGATCAAAGACAGGCTCAAGGATGTCCTTCTTGTTGAGACAGTTCAGAGAGAAGAAGATAAGAAAAAGATCCTTACATCAAAGGTCATTCAACTTGTTAAAGATTATGCTATTGATATATCCCCGCTCACGCTTGAAAAAGTATTGTACTATGCACGAAGGGATTTCATATATTTCGGGAAGATAGATCCCCTTATGCACGATAACAGGATCGAGGACATTTCTTCGAACGGGTTTGATATTCCCATATACCTTTACCATAAGAAATACACCAATATTCCTACCAACATATACTTTAAAGAAAATGAATTGAATTCATACGTTATCAGGCTCGCACAACGATGCGGCAAACATATATCGGTCGCAGAACCAATGGTTGACGCCACAATGCCTGACGGCTCGCGTATCCAGATGACGCTGGGGACTGAAGTTACTTCACGTGGATCAACATTTACTATCAGGAAATTCAGCGAGATCCCGATAACGCCTGTTGACCTGATCAACTGGAGTACATTCTCTGCAGAGGAAATGGCATATCTCTGGATATGTATCGAGAACAATAAAAGCTTGATATTTGCAGGCGGAACAGCTTCAGGTAAGACATCCTCTCTTAATGCCGTTTCATTGTTCATACCCCCGCAGGCAAAAATAGTAACCCTTGAAGATACAAGGGAATTAAAGCTTCCTCATCCAAACTGGATACCGGGGGTTACCAGGGATTCATTTACGCCAGATGGCAGGGGTGGTATTGATATGTATGAACTCTTGAGGGCAGCATTACGTCAGCGCCCTGAATACCTGCTTGTGGGTGAAGTTAGAGGTAAAGAAGCTCTTACACTGTTCCAGGCGATGAGCACAGGTCATACTACTTTCTCGACAATGCATGCCGACTCGGTAGCAGGCGCCATTCATCGACTTGAGAACCCACCTATTAGCGTTCCAAGGACAATGTTACAGGCGCTCAACATAATAAGTATACAGTCTCAGACATATGTTGGAGGAAAAAGAGCGCGGCGCAATATGAAACTTGTGGAGATCACTGATATTGACCCCATAACGAGGAATATTAGAACAAATGATATCTTTATCTGGGACCCGTTAACTGATAAATTCCTCAGGGTAGGTGAGTCCAAGGCTCTTAATGAAATTATGATAAGAAGAGGCTGGAACCTTTCTGAACTGAAGAAAGAATTGTCGAACAGACAGAAAATACTTGAGTTCATGGTTAATAATAAAATAACTGAATTTAATGCGATATCCACTATAATCCATGACTATCAGTCCACTCCAGAAAAGGTTCTCATAAAACTCAATATAACGGATAAATAGCATGTCAGAAAATAAATTCAGCAGTGGTTTCGATTTATTTTTTAGAAAATTAAAGAGACTGCCATTTGTCCTGCTTGGAGACAAAATAAAGGCACGGCAGGAAAAGTTCTATGACCTCAGGATAGCATTGCGGCAGGCGCGCGTTCCAATGTCCTATGAAATGTATATTTCAAATGCCATGTTTTATTCACTTATAGCCGGGCTTATTGGAGCCGTAATAGGATTAGTGATGGCCTATATTATTGTGTCTGTAGTCGGACTTCCACCAACGCTTACGCATCTTACATTCACTGAATCAACTGCCTGGCTTCTCCAGTTCAGGAATATCGGCATCTCATTATTTATCGTAATCTTCCTGACCGCTTTGTTCGGGGGAATAACATATGGTTTATTCCTTGTTTATCCAGCTTTCCAGGCAGGGGAAAGAAAACAATCCATAGATAAAAATCTCCCCTTTGCAGTAACTTTTATGTATGCGCTGAGCCGGGGCGGTATGAACGTTATAGAGATATTGAGAGCTATTAGCAGGTCTGAGGACACATATGAAGAAACTTCCCGGGAAATCGATGTAGTTCTTCGCGATATGGATTATTTTGGAAGCGATCTGAAGAGTGCTCTTCATAACCTTTGTGAGATCACGCCATCTGAGAAATTAAAGGATCTTATGTATAATCTTCTTACTGTCATTGACAGCGGTGGAAATATCTCTGTTTACTTCAAGGATAAATCCGAACAATATCTCAATACCGCCAAAGTTGAACAGAAAGGATTTCTTGAAACACTGGGTCTGATCGCTGAATCATACGTAACAGCTTTTGTGGCCGGCCCGTTGTTCATTATTATCTTGGGAGTGATGATGGCGGTTATGAGCCACGGAAGCAATGTAATGATATATGCTATAATTTATGCTGTCATACCCATAGGCTCAATGATGTTCATCGTAATGATCAGCATTATTACTCCAGGTTCAGCAGGAGAAGCACCACTTTTACCCACGGAATCATACGTTGGTGAGATAGTTGTACCAGAGACTGAAGAAAAGAATAAATTTTTAAATTTTATTCAATCCAGGGGGTCTCTACAGTTTAAAAAAATGCTTCATGACCCTTTTAAACCTTTTAAAGAAAAACCGGTTTATACACTCATAATAACTATGCCGATCGCTCTCATTTATCTAACAATTACGCTTGTTAGCGGTCTCAAGTCGGTGAACATTGTCGACCATATGGATGATCCTGTTGTTTTTTCATTTTACATTGTTGCAATTCCTCTTCTGATCTTCCATGAGTATAAAAGAGGCTGGGAGGATAAAATTCAATCCCAGTTCCCTGATTTCCTGAAAAAGCTTGCAAGTACTAATGAAACCGGTATGACGCTTCGGGATTCAATAAAACTGATGACGCGTAGTGATCTGGGGATGGGTAAGGAGATAAAGAAGATCTATAATGATATAGACTGGGCGCTTACTATCAATGAGGCTCTGCGCCGCTTTGCAAACCGGGTCAGGACGCATGTGGTAGCGCGTTCAATAACCCTTGTGACAAAAGCCAACGAATCAAGTGGTGATATAGGGGAAGTGCTCAGCGTGGCAGCCAGGGATGCAGCCGCAGAACAGGAATTAAAGAGCGAGCGCAGAATTAGTATGTTCATATATATTATAATTATATATATATCGTTCCTTGTATTCATCGGAATTATATATGTGATCTCCTCAACATTCCTTGAAGAAATGGTAAAAGCAGGTGAAAAGACAACTGCCAGCGGCTCACGGGCGATTGCAATGAGCCTGACTCGAACTGGCCTTGCTGATTATAACCGTATTTTTTTCCACGGCGCCCTGATAGAGGGGGCCTTCTCAGGACTGATCGCCGGGGTAATGGGAGAAGGCAGCGTACTCTCAGGATTGAAGCATTCAGTGATAATGGTGACAATAGGATATCTGCTGTTCAGCCTGTTTGTGCTTTGAAGGAGAGATCAGGATGGTGGGGGAGGGTTGGAATGGATTTCGAAATGGCGGGGCGGGGAAAAGGACATCCTTCAAAAGCCGGAGCTTTTAGGATTATTTTCATAAGACATCGGTTAAGTGCATGCTAACATGATAAAGGAGCAGGTAATGCAGCTAAACGAAAAAGTAATGGGAAGCAGACTGTTGCGCGGCATGAACACCACAGGGTGCATCTCCAATGAGATCGATGCAAGGTTCGTGTAATGCCTGCGAGGTCGAGGTAAACGCCCTGTCAAACCCGATATACGATATGGAACGATTCGGTATACATATCGTTGCCTCTCCGCGCCATGCCGACATGCTTCTGTTGCAAGAAAAGTTTTATATCCTTTGATGATTACTACTATTTTTATAAAAGGTGAGACTTGATGGTAGAAACAACAATTGAATCATTACTTGAAGAAAAACGTGTATTTTCTCCTCCACAGGAATTCAGCAAGAAAGCGTATATAAAATTTCTTGATGAATACAGAAAAATATACGAAAGCTCTATTAAAGACCCTGCATCTTTCTGGGCAGAGAAGGCAGACCAGCTTTCCTGGTCCAGGAAATGGAAAAATGTCTATTCATGGGACTCTGATAAAGTAATTTGCAAATGGTTCGAAGGGGGGAAACTGAATGCTTCTTATAACTGCCTTGACAGGCACCTTTCAACAAGAGGCAAAAGGATTGCCATCATTTGGGAAGGTGACGGTGGAGAAACTGCCACATACACCTACAAACAACTGTATGATGAGGTATGTAAGTTCGCGAACGTCCTGAGAAAAAGAGGGATCAAAAAGGGAGACAGGGTTGCGATCTATCTCCCAATGATACCTCAGCTTGTGATCTCAATGCTGGCATGCGCCAGGATAGGCGCCATACACAACGTGGTTTTTGCGGGATTCAGTGCTGATTCTCTAAAGGAACGTGTGAATGACAGCGCCTGCAAAATGGTTATCACAGCGGATGCAAGTTACAGGGCAGGAAAGACCATACCCCTGAAAGAGAACGTGGACAGGGCGCTGGCAGATAGTTCTGTAGAGTATGTTATCGTTTATGACCGTGCTGGAAGCACGGTCTCGATGAAAAAAGGCAGGGATCTCTGGTGGCACGATGAAATAAAGAACGCCGGAGTTGACTGCAAACCCGAGGAAATGGATGCTGAGGACCCGCTTTTTATATTATACACAAGCGGAAGCACTGGGAAGCCAAAAGGTGTTCTGCATACCACAGGTGGGTACCTGCTGTACGTACTGCAGACATTCAAATGGATATTTGATTACCGGGATGAGGATATCTTCTACTGCACTGCAGATATAGGCTGGGTCACTGGTCACAGCTATATCGTGTACGGACCGCTTGCAGCAGGTGCGACCCAGGTGATATTCGAAGGTGTTCCCAATTACCCCAAGCCGGACAGGTTCTGGGAACTTGTAGAGAAATACAGGGTCACTATTTTCTATACCGCCCCCACCGCGATTAGGGCGCTTGAAAGAAGCGGCGACCAGTGGCCAAAAGGAAGAGACCTCTCAAGCCTGAGGCTTCTTGGCACAGTGGGTGAACCCATAAATCCAGAAGCATGGATGTGGTATTATAACCTGATCGGGAACAAGCGTTGTCCGATAGTGGATACCTGGTGGCAGACCGAGACCGGGGGAATACTTATCACCCCGCTTCCCGGCGCCACGCCGCTCAAGCCGGGTTCTGCCACGCTCCCGTTCCCCGGCATCGAGCCAATTGTAGTG
>JBDROC010000004.1:0-3937 GCA_043810475.1 Methanobacteriota archaeon
TCAATGTCTTCCATTATGCGAATTATTTTTTCAATGCGATCCTTTTCAGTCATTGTAGTTATTATATATAACTACTAATACTTAAATGTTATTCACTTTAATCTGTTGAAAAAATGGGCTTTGTCCGAAAGTCATGTAATACTCAAATTAAAGAATGAGATAGAATTATCGACAATCCTGACGATCAAAGCCGTAATGATAAAAGTTACTAGATAAATTCCTAATGTAACAATCCAACTCCAAAGTAAACTCCAATTTCCTGTCCACTGTTTCGCATGTAATACCTTATCTATTTGATTTCTGAGTTTACACATTGACCAACCTCTTTGTGAGATTTGATTTTCAGAATCCATTTTCTAATTCATATTATATTCACTATGGTATATTCTTTTGCAATGTAACCTCAGATCAAAAACTCCTTAGAATAAATCCCATCACTTTCGCCCCGCTCTCCTAACCCTTTTTAACCATAACCACCAATTAACACTCCATGAACTTCATCCACGCCAGCGACTTCCATCTCGGCTACGCGCAATACGGTCTATTCGAGCGTTTCAAGGACTACGCCCGCGCCTTCAAGACCGTCATCCAGTATGCCATCGACCACAAAGCAGAGTTCATACTCATCTCTGGCGACCTCTTCCACAAGCGCAATATAAACGCCCCCACCTACGAGCAGGCGTACAAAGTGCTCTCAGAACTCAAATCAAAAAGCCCGTCCACACAGGTATATTCCATTGAGGGGAACCACGACCTTGCTTTCCACCAGGACGGCAAGAGCTGGCTAGAGATACTCAACTCGCAGGGGCTGCTGAGGCTCATAAGGCTGAAAGAAGCAAATGGCGTAAAGCTCATGGGGGATTATGTTGAACTTGACAGCGTCCGCATTTTCGGGGTGAGATACCTCGGCTCAAGCACACTCTCAGTAATTCCCCAGATAGCCGAAGAGATAAAAAAAATAAGCGCAGCAAATGGGGAAAAATACAACATCCTGATGATGCACTTTGGAATGGCAGGGCAGATGCGGCAGGAGGCGCCGGGCGAGATACATTATAACTCACTTTTGCCCCTGAAAGAAGCCGTGAATTACCTCGCGCTCGGACATTATCACATGCAGTATGACCTCGACGGCTGGATATTCAATCCGGGCAGCGTTGAAATGACAGCTATGAACGAGTACGGTCTACCAAAAGGATTCTATCATGTCAGGGACAGCGGAACCAAACTCATTACCCCGATCACCCGACCAGTTCGACGCATAAAACTTGACATAAGCAGCATTTCCACGCCTGAGGAATTATATTCAAATATAGACTCAAGACTGGACAGGGAGCCATCAGCCCCATCAGATCCCCTGATCGAATTATTGCTATACGGCAGCATGAACTTCCCGAAATCAGAACTAAGTTTAGACCGGATAAAAGGAATGATAGCAGAGAAATTCAAACCGCTCTGGAGTGATGTCAAGATCCTGAACAGCAGTTCGCAATACACGCTCAACGAGGGGGACGTGCGCGGGCTGACGCGCGAGCAGATCGAGCTCAGGGTTTTTTCTGACCGGGTAAAACTTGACGGAAGATACAGGGACAATGTGGAAGAGATCGTGAAAACCATGATCGAGATCAAGAAGATGGCTGCCGCCGGTATCGGAGAAAGCGATATCCAGAAAGAACTGAGATGGTGCTTTGAAAAGATCAAATCCAAAGGTAAGACTTTTGAGAAAGCTCCCGGACAAAAAACTACTACTACCCTTCTCTCGCGCATGGGGGATGCGTAGATGCTCATCAAATCCGTGGAACTAAAGAACGTAAAATCTTATCATCATGAGACCATCGAATTCCTCGAAGGCATCAACGGCATCTGCGGTCAGAACGGGAACGGAAAGAGCACTATCCTTGAAGCAATAGGCTTTACATTATTCGATTATCCTCCCTATAAAAAGATCGAAGATTTCCGAAGGCACGGCGAAAAATCAGGTTACGTAGCGGTTACCGTGGAAGGGAAGGACGAAATAGAATATACCATTTACAGGAAACTTGGCGGAAGCGACTATTATATTAAAACGCCTGTAAGTGAAATAAAAGGTAAAAAGGATGTCACGAACTGGATAGCAGCAAATCTTCTATACAATGTCAGGTCACCGGAGGATATGCCGTCGATCTTTGAAAATGCTGTTGGGGTTCCTCAGGGCACATTCACCACCGCGTTCCTGTTAAACCCGGAGCCAAGAAAGAAGATATTTGATAATATCCTGAGAGTGGAGGAATATAAGGCTGCCTACACTAATTTGCGTGATGTCATTGCAGCTATTGAAAAAACGATTGATTCAATGGACAGGGAACTCATACCCCTTCGCACCCGCACTGAAAATTATTCTGAACTTAAAGAGGAAAAGGAAAAACTGCAGCTTGAGATGAATGGACTAAAAGCCGAGATCAAAGAAATAAACGCTGAAGTTTCATCGCTGGCAATACAAAAAGAAGAACTTTCCAGGAAAAAAGCTCAACTTGACGCTCTATCCTCGCAGATAAAAAGCGGGCGCGTCAGACTTGAAGTGGTAAAAAAACAGCTTGAAAGGGCAAATTCCGACCTCCAGCGCGCCCAGTCCGCAAAGAAGATGGCAGACGCACTGCTTCCTGTTGAAGAATTGTATAAAAAACAGAACCTTGCTCTTCGGGAAGCAAATGGCGACCGTGTGAAGCGGGATAAATTAAAAGATGATATAGCCAGGCTCGATCTAAAAATAAACTCACTTCAGGAAAAGCTTGAAAACTCCACAAAACTTGCTCAGGAAAATAACGAACTTGAAGAAAAAAAGAAACTTCTGATCCCAGAGATCGAAGATGCTCGCAAACTCGAAGAGACCATCAGGGAGCTTCAAAAAGAACTGAAAGAACCTATGAACGAATTGATCTCCCGCCTTTTGAACCTCAGGGAGAAATCAAAACGCATGGAAGAAATCGAATATGAGATGAATGAGAAAAAGTTAACAATATCTCATCTGCTGCCATTGAAAAATAAGCAGATGGAGCTTGAGGCTAAGATAAAAGACCTGAAAGAAAATCTTGAGATGCCGCTTCGTGAATTGTCCTCAGAGGTATCAATCCTGAAAGAAAAAGAGGCTCATGCTGAAAAACTGCAAAATGAGATATTGAGCCTCACATCGAGAAAAAATCAGCTTCTTCCGGCGCTGGAAATGTATAAGGCTTTTGAAGGGGAAATAAAAACTCTCTCAACATTCCATGAATCGCTAGGAAAGCTTGGTTTTGAATTAAGACATCTTGTTGAAAGAGAAGAGCGCGCGAATGCGCTGTCTTCTGAAATCGAAAGGCTTGAGAAAAACATTGTCGAACTTCATCCCCTTGTCGAACATCAGACATCGCTTGAGAAGCAAAAATCGAAACTCGAAAAGCAGCATGCTGCTGTGAACTCTTTGTTAAAACAGACCCACAGCAACATGAAACTTGCAGGAACGCAGGGTCTATGCCCTATCATGAACGGAGTGAAATGCACTTCGGTGGCTGATTTTACATTGTATTTCAATAACGAGATAGACTCCAGGAAAAAAGAACTAGAAGAGATAGAGAATAAACTTGACCTGGTATCAAAAGAACTCAAACATCTCAATGATCCTGTAAAACAGCATGAAAACATGATGGTGCTTATTGAGGCTAAAAAGAAGGATATCGCCGCTTATATCGGTGTTCAAGATGAAGTGATTGCATGCCGTTTAAAGATCGAATCTCTGGCATCGTCGTCTCCGTCTCTTGGAATCGATATCAGGACAGGGGACGAGGATGAACAAAAAGCAGTTTCCATAAAGCTGCAATCCCTTAAAAAGGAGCTTGAAAAAATAAATCGATCCGTCACTGAGCTTGAAAGTACAGAATCTCTGATAGCGTCAAAAAATAGAGACCTCGAAAACCTTTCTGACGTT
>JBDROC010000005.1:0-2038 GCA_043810475.1 Methanobacteriota archaeon
TGGGGTGGGACATTTATGGATTGTACTCCTTGTTTGGTAGAAATGAGTTTTTGTTGTTATAGTCTTTGCGTTTATTGGTTGTGTGGTTTTGTTCGCTGTTGTGGTTGCATGGGGTTCATATCGTGCGCCAGATTTTTATAAATAATATTGTATAAATATTTCGCCATGGAAAAATCCGCGCGTATCCGCGTCATCCGTGGCATCCGTGTTCTATCGTTTGTTGATGACTCTGTTCTTTTGTGCCTGTTGGTTGCATGGTGTTGATGTCGCGCGCCGGGTATTTATATAATAAAAATAGTATAAATATTATATCATAAAATATAAATCTGCGTGAATCTGCGCAATCTGCGGATAAATATATTCAAAATTCCAGAGGTTGCTGCAGCTTCTGATCAGCGCGCCGGACAGTGTAAGTATCTGGTGCATGTTAAACCCAGCCCCCCAATTCTAATAAAAATTCAGCACCCCTAAAATATCTTGAAGACAATTTCTTTCAGTTGCACATCTTCCCCAAACACTTCTTCTGAAAACCCGCATCCCTCACAGCCAGCACCTCATCCACAAGCAGTATCTCAGGCTCAAGATGCGCCGCCACAGCGAACGCCAGCCGAACGTACATGCCGCTCGAATAGCGCTTCACAGGCGTGTCAAGAAAACGCTCTATCTCCGCGAACTTCACGATCTCATCGAACTTGGCATCTATCTCGCGCTTCTTCATCCCCAGGATCGAGCCGTTCAGATATATGTTCTCCCTACCTGTGAGTTCGGGATGGAAGCCTGTGCCAACTTCGAGGAGGCTTGCCACGCGCCCGCGCATGGTTATTTTTCCTTCGGTGGGTTCGGTGATGCGCGATAAGATTTTTACAAGCGTACTTTTTCCTGCGCCGTTTCGGCCTATGATGCACATCACTTCGCCTTCTTCGATCTAAAAGGAGACGCTCTTGAGCGACCAGAAGATGTTGTTGTCTTTGTTGCACCGGTAGAATATGAACGTGGATTTGATTGCGCCTGTTATGCTGTCCTGCAGGGTTTTGTATGTCCTGTCCACGCCGATCTTGTATTGTTTGGACAGGTGCTCGACTTTGATTTTAGGTTTGCTCGTCATCCACTCCCCATATTACATGATATCAGCAAAATTGAGTACACCCCCAATAGACTCAAATCTAAATTTTTATTTTCTCCAGCCATTTATCATTTTCCAAATGCCACTCCACCGCCCTCTTCACACCCTCCTCAATCCTCACTTCCGGCCTCCATCCCAGCAGCCTCTCCGCCTTCTCAATATCCGCGCATGTCGCCAGCACGTCCGCAGGATGCATAGGCGAAAAATTAATCTCTGCTTTTTTCCCAAGGTTCTCTTCAATAAGATTTATCACATACATCAACTCAACCGGATTATTATTCCCAAGATTTATTATTTCATATCCAGGAGGCTTCAGAGCCTTCACCGTGCCCGCCGCAATATCATCCACATAAGTAAAGTCCCTTTTCTGCCTTCCATCGCCAAAGACCTCGATCGTTTTCCCTTCGTTTATGTTTTTAATGAACCTGAATATGCTCATATCAGGCCTGCCAGCATGCCCGTAAACCGTGAAATACCGCGGTATCGTGACATCTATGCCGTAAAGGAAGTGATAAGTATAACACATGGCTTCCGCTGCCTTTTTTGTTGCTGCATAGGGCGAGAGCGGGTCATCAGTTCTATCCTCTTCGCAACAGGGCATCTTGTTAGTCCCGTATAAACTTGAAGTAGATGCTAAGACAAATTTCTTAATACATGACTTTCGGAGAAAATAAAATAAAGACCTACCTAAATTTAACAATCTTTATATACAATGAGAAACATATTTAATATTTAATGTCAAATGACGAGAGAATTAGGGAAATTCTAGAAACTATCCAAAATATCAAAGAATCAAACCAGCCAGTAACAGACTATTTCAAGAAAAATATAGTACCCTTTTCAAGAGTCCAATACTATCTCTACTGCAAAACCCTTCAAAAATATGGAGAAGAAGGATTAAAAGACAAAAGAACC
>JBDROC010000006.1:0-3136 GCA_043810475.1 Methanobacteriota archaeon
ATTTATATTTCTGGCATCAAAATAATTGATAAACAGATTATCTGCCTCTTCGAGTAAGAGCAGCCTGTACCCCACGTTGTGAACCTTGCCCTGTATAGTTATTTTCTTGCCCATTGTATTTATGAATGTTGTATTCTATATAAAACTTATCTGCTTCTTCGCATGTTTCCTGATATCCTGATATATGCTACTTTTTTTTCAAGTTCGTATGGCAAGTTTCCTTTTATTTCCCCTGAATAGCAGTCATAGCGTGCAGCCAGGGATATTTTCGAGGCGACCGCCCTTGCGATCTTTCCGCGTAGCTTTCTTGGGGCAGAATTAACAAAGGGGTGCCTGAAGATAACGCCATGCTTCGGGGATGGGGCTTTACCTTTGAGGTGCTTGAAGAGAGCATTGCTTGCGCCTATTACCTGCACCGTACTCGATGGCATAGAAGCGAGTTTAGGAAGGCTTCCTGCAATGCTCAAGAGGCGTGCACCGAGCAGGTATCCTGCAATGTTCGTGAGATTAGGTGCGGTCTTTTGCATGCTTTTTTTCAGGTATTCCTCGATGGAGAGGCGCGACCCATACAATCCAAGAAGTCCTGAAGCAAGGCTCTGCATTATTGTCAATTCGGGGGCAGGTTCTTTCATTTCGAGTATATGGTGGGCAAGTTCGGCGCCTTTTAATTTTGTTTCATTGAAATTCAGCAAGAACCATTCTTTTAACCTCTCTGCAAGGATATTACCGGTTTCATCAATATCATCGATCGCTTCCACAGCCGCGATTATCTGTCTGTCGGGGGTCATTGATTGGGCTATTTTCTTTTTCGCAAGACCGATGTTTAGCTCATGGAGCATGGTGTCGTATTCTTCCCTGGATGCAACGAAACCATATTTCAATGCAAGGTCACAGAGATCATTGCCAGCTACTTTTCCCCTCAGCAGGAGCGGTTCGGAAAGAACGCGGCCGAGAATAGCGTCGAGATCTTTCTGGAATAATTCCACTTCCGTTATAATGTTTTTATCCAGTGTGAATGATCCGAACCAGGTTCTTACTTGCATGCACCTATCTTTTCCCTGATAGTACTAAATCTTTTATAGTGGAAAACTATAAGATGAAACATTAAATTTAAGTTATTCGAAGAATTTAAGATATACATTCAGGAGGAACATAAATGAACTTTAAAGGCAGTAGAACCGAAAAGAATCTCCTCGCAGCGTTTGCCGGGGAATCCCAGGCAAGG
Source organism: Methanobacteriota archaeon (assembly GCA_043810475.1). GTDB lineage: Archaea > Halobacteriota > Methanosarcinia > Methanosarcinales > Methanoperedenaceae > Methanoperedens. The sequence goes on from JBDROC010000006.1 coordinate 1,226, forward strand.
AATCGCTACACATACTTTGCCAGTGCGGCAAAGAACGAGGGATTTGAACAGATATCCGCAATTTTCCTTGAGACAGCGGACAATGAGAAAGAACATGCAAAGATATTCTTCAAGCACCTCCAGGGCGGCGATGTTGAAATAACAGCGAAGTATCCGGCAGGGGTCATAGGGAAGACAGTGGATAACCTGCTTGCTGCTGCTGAAGGGGAAAAACTTGAGTGGGGCATGCTTTATCCAGGGTTTGCGAAAATCGCGGAAGAAGAGGGATTCCCGAAGGTTGCGGAATCGTTCACTGAGATAGGCGAGGTGGAGCAGTTCCACGAGAAGCGTTACAGGGTTTTGTTAAAGAACGTGAAAGAAGGCTCTGTGTTCAAAAAGAAAACCAGCATAAAATGGCACTGCAGGAACTGCGGCTATATCCATGAAGGACTGGATGCGCCAAAAACTTGTCCCGCGTGCCAGCATGCGCAGTCCTATTACGAGGAGCTTGCGCAGAACTGGTAGCGCATGGGTTTTGATTGCGATATAAAACTATGCGACTCCCTCTGCTGCCGGAACTGCCCTGTTCTGACAGAAGAAGAGGCACTTACGCTAATAAGGAAAGTCAAAAAGGAATATGAGCTTGAACTTGAACTGAAAAAATATTTCAGGAAGGCAGAAGGGGAGCACGGGCTCTATTATGCGGTAAAGATGATAAAGGGGCAGTGCATCTTTCTTAACAGGGAAAAAAGATGCCGCATATACAGGTGCCGTCCTAAGCTTTGCGAGCTGTATCCTGCGGTCGATGTGGACGCGGTGGATGAGAGCTGCCCGGATGTCGGGAAAAATAAATTCTCACAAAAGGTACTGGATGCCCTGAAGAAGCGATATGCCGAAGAGGTCGATGAGAGTATAAAAAAAGAAAAGACGTTCAAGTTCGTTTAATCCGCAATACTTTTTAACTTCCCCGACCTACTCTTGTCCATGATCCTGGGCATTGACATCGGAGGCGCGAACACCAAGATAGCATCTTCTGACGGAAAGCTCGTTGAGCTGCATTACCTCCCACTATGGAAAAAATCAATGCTTCCAGAGGCGCTTCTTGATATCTCAGCGCGCCTTGTACCTGAAAAAGTGGGAGTGGTGATAACAGGGGAGCTTGCAGATTGTTTTCCAGATAAGGATGCGGGGCTGTCTTACATCATCGACGCTGTGAACAATGCATTCATTGAGGCCTGGTTCCTCGACAGCAGCGGTGCGTTCACAAAAGAGAAAAAGCGCAACATTGCAGCAGCCAACTGGATGGCATCTGCGCTCATTGTGGGAAAGGATTTTGGGGATAGCATCTTCGTGGATACAGGTTCGACCACCACGGACATAATCCCGATAAAGAACGGAAAGCCTCTTGCTGCAGTTACGGATTTTGAGCGCCTTAAGAAGAGCGAGCTTGTTTATTCGGGCGCGCTTCGCACCAACATCGCGGCGCTTTTCGATAATGTTGATGTTAGTGGCGCTAGCTCTCGCATCTCATCCGAACTTTTTGCCATAACCGCAGATGCGTACCTTGTTCTCGGAATGATATCACAGGATGATTACACCTGCGATACGCCCGACGGGGCTGGAAAAACAGTACTTGATGCAATGCGGCGGCTTGCGCGTGTGGTGTGTGCTGACCTGACGGAGATAAAAGAGGAAGATATCGTTTCGATAGCGCACCAGGTAATGGAAAAGCAGATAATGGATATTGCAGATGCGATAAATGAAGTTGCAAAGAGCCATGAGCTGGAAACGATAGTTGCGTGCGGTCTGGGGGAGTTCCTGATCAAAGAGGCGGTGGATGAGCTTGGATTTGATATTATCCTGATGTCAGAGAGATATGGAATAGAAATCTCAAAGGTATTTCCTGCTTATGCAGTTGCGCGGCTGGTAGAG
>JBDROC010000007.1:0-7668 GCA_043810475.1 Methanobacteriota archaeon
GGCATCATCGATCGAAGCTCTTTTCCGACCTTCTCTGCCTGATGCTCGTTCTCCTGCCTTTCAAGCGCATTCAATACAGGTCTATTCGCTTTGCTCTCAAGCACGAACTCCTTTGCAAACTCACCGCTCTGTATCCTGCGAAGCGCCTCTTTCATAGCCTGCTTTGACTGCTCATTAATGACTCTGGGACCGACCGTTAATCCTCCGTACTCTGCTGTGTTGGACACGTAGTACCACATCTTGCTCAGTCCACCCTCGTGGATAAGATCTATGATGAGCTTCATTTCATGGAACGTTTCAAAATATGCTATCTCTGGCTGGTAACCAGCATCAACTAGCGTCTCAAAAGCGGCTTTCATAAGGCATGTCGCGCCGCCGCACAGGTCAACCTGCTCACCGAAGAGATCTGTTTCGGTCTCTTCCTTGAACGTCGTCTCAAGTACTCCTGCGCGCGTGGCACCGATCCCTTTTGCATAAGCCATGCCGATGTCCCGGGCGTTCCCTGTTGCGTCCTGATATATCGCAAGAAGCGCGGGTACGCCAATGCCCTCAGTATATGTGCGCCTCACGAGAAAACCAGGCCCTTTTGGCGCCACCATTATCACGTTCACGTCCTTTGGCGGCACTATCTGGTTAAAGTGGATATTGAAGCCGTGAGAGAAGCACAGCGTCTTGCCCTTGCTCATGTGCGGTGCTATTTCACTGCTATAGACCTCGCCCTGGATTTCATCAGGAACAAGCATCTGGATAAGGTCTCCTTTCTTAGCGGCATCTGCCATTGTCAAGACCGTAAGACCGTCGTTCTTTGCCTGAGTCCACGATTCTCCTCCCTTCCTGACACCCACTACTACGTCAAGCCCTGAATCATGCAGGTTCTGAGCCTGACCTGCTCCCTGGCTGCCGTAACCGATAACTGCGATCGTCTTATCATTCAAAACGTCTAAATTTGCATCTTTGTCGTAGAATACTTTAACCATGAATTATCCTCCTGCTCCCTTTGACAGTCTTAACAGGTATAAATATTTACTTTAATGCGCGCTCTTTAAGACGGATTTACCCCCTCACAACATCCCCCGCACTCCCGACCACTATTTCCCTTGCGTTCTTATACTCCTGGACTTTGCCTGTGATCTTCACCCTGTCCCCTGTTTTTAAGGCATCATTCAATTCCTTTGCCCCATTATTCTTTGATACGAACACCTTAATATCAAGGTTCGAGAGCGTCAGGATAAGATTATCTCCTGTTTTTGTCATCTGCTTTGAGAGCACCGTTCCCTCCACGTACACGCGTTCGTCCAGCTTTGAGTCAATAGAATAAGCTGCTGGCTGCGAAGAGAAACCAAAAAATGCGATGATCAGGGATAGAGCCGCCATTATCAGCAGAACTATGACCACCTTTTCTTCTTTTTGCATCATTTACCAGTTACCTGCCTGAGCTTCTTCCCATTTCCATAAAGGATATAAATCCTTCCAAAAATAATCGAGCATAAAATGTGTATGTTCAAACGGTTCAAGGAAGAAGGCATAGAGATACCATTTAACCAGATGGATGTCCATTTAAAGAAAGATTAGTCACATGAACATTACAAAAAAGATAATTATTGCAATTGCATGCAGTTTTGCTCTTACGATGGGTATCGTCATAATATTGGTCCTTTTGACCATGTTCCTGCCCTTCCCGCAAATAGCAGACCCGTATATCATATTTCTCCTTTTCCCTTATTTTGGTTTTCCCTCTATTATGTGCAAGATTGAACCGGCTCGATGCACAAAAGAAAATTCTCGGCTGGACCTTTATTGGACTAGGAGCCCAACTGCTAGTTCTTCCATTTCCCCTTGTGTTCATTATTTTAAAATTCCCCTCGACTGCCGGATTATTATTTGGAGGTATAATTCTCACAGGTTCGGCGGTTCTCGGGATTCCTGCAGGGCTGCTTACCATTGCTGCGGGAGTGTTTCTTGTAAAACGCCGTTAATTTGCATTAACACTTATTCAAAATAGTTATATCCCCTCAGGTATAAGATAGCATTAGAAGCTTATGACAGAGACCATGTATGCAAAAGAACCTTCAGATTTTCTCTCGGATGGAAGGGAAATATCACTTGTGGAAATGGGGAGTGAAGATATTAATGTTTCATGCAGCCAGGGAAAGATCAATCTTTGGTTCGGCAGGCAGGTCAGTGAGACACTGATCCATCAAGTCATATTCGGTATTTCTAATGTAGATCCCTCAGTAAGCCATGAATTGGAAGTAATATGTAATTTCGATACTATATCGGCGTATGAGGGCGCTGGTTACACATTGATATCATATTCAAAAACGAAGGGAGGATACAGGACGGCTTTCAGGCTGCCCTTCTCGAAGAAATTCGCTCTTGACCATTTCGTGAAATCAATAATGGACCAGCTTAAGGAAAAAGGTGTTAAATTCACGCTTCACTGGGATGGGAGTCCTGGCATGATAATCCATGTATATAATGAGTTAAAAAAGCTTGACGAAATGAAGATAAAGCGGATAGAATATAAAGCTGCAGAGGAAAAAGAGGATAAATGACCGGCGAAAAGAATGATTGTAAAGCTACTAAAGTATCGATGAACTTTATTGCAGAACATATAAAGAAAATTGCCTCGAAGCTTGATACCGGCTCTGTGTCAGATCTTGTGGACAATATTATGGGGGCAAAAAAGATATTCCTGATGGGGGCGGGAAGGTCGGGTTTAGCAGCAAAGGCTTTTGCCATGAGGCTCATGCATATGGGATTCCAGGTACATGTTGTGGGAGAGACAACTGCTCCTGCAGTACAACCGGACGACTTTGTCATAGCCGTTTCGGGCTCAGGAGAAACTACTTCAGTTGTGAACCTTGGCGCCATCTCGAAAAAGATCGGGTCAAAACTTGCAACTATTACATCGAATAAGGACTCTTCTCTTGGTATTATTTCTGATATTGTGGTTATTATTCCCGGAAGACCAAAAGAAGATCTGGATTATGATGATTACCAGGAACGTCGGATGATAGGATATCCTCAACTTGCGCCTCTTGGAACAGTGTTCGAGATATCAGCGCTGGTATTTCTGGACGCGGTAATTTCAGAGCTGATGGTCAGGACAGGCGCAAGTGAAGCCGAGTTGAAAAAGCGCCACACTGTATTTGATTGAGGAACATGTTTTCGCAGAGGGTAAAGAGCCTTGACATCTCGGGTATCAGGAAGATGTTCGAGGGGGCGGGACCAAATGCCATAAACCTGGGACTGGGTCAGCCGGATTTCGATACGCCGGAACACATCAAGAGAGCAGCGATCGACGCTATTAATAAAGGATTCACAGGATATACGGCAAACCTTGGCATCCCGGAACTGCGAGAAGCCCTGAGTAAAAAGTTTGAGATGGATAACAGTTTTTCAGTTTCGCGTGATGAGGTGATAGTCACTTCCGGAGCTTCTGAAGCGCTGCATCTCGCGTTACAGGCTCTGGTAGACAAAGGAGATGAGGTGCTGGTGCCTGACCCGGGGTTTGTATCATATTCACCTCTGGCAAAGATGGCTGGGGGAAAGGTGGTGGGCGTGCCACTGGGTGAAAAGCTGACGCTGACCCCTGATGCCGTGAACGAGCGCATTACCCCGAAAACCCGTGCCATTATCATAAATTCGCCATCGAATCCCATGGGGACTGTGCAGACAAGAGAGGAGATAAAAGGTCTGGCCGAGATCGCAGAAGAGAATGATATTACGATCATCTCGGATGAGGTCTATGAACATTTCATCTACGAGGGCGAGCATGTCAGTCCAGCGCAGTTCACTGATAACGTAATTACCATCAACGCAGTTTCAAAGACCTATGCAATGACCGGCTGGCGAATTGGTTATGCGGCGGCGCGTAAGGACTATGTCGAACAGATGCTTAAAGTGCACCAGTACATCCAGGCATGCGCCTGCTCGATCGCCCAGAAGGCTGCGCTGGCTGCTATCGAGGGACCGCAAGACTGCGTGAGAGAGATGCGCGAGTGCTTCAGGGTAAGGAGGGATATTTTAATGGAAGGATTCAGCTCGATGGGTATTAAATGCGTCAAGCCGCAGGGAGCTTTTTATGCTTTTCCTGAGGTTGCCGATGAGGAGGCGCCTTCGAAGTTGATAAAGAATGGAGTTATCGTTACCCCGGGATCAGCTTTCGGGGAGAACGGGAAAGGGCATATCAGGATCTCGTATGCGGCTTCTGAGGAGAATCTGAGGAAGGCGCTGGGGATAATGGAAAAGGTGCTGAGTTAGGTTTGAGTCATAGTTAATTTCAAATTTAAATCGCTACATTTTTAATCATATAAGGAATATCTTGTGTTTCACGGATGAGGTTGTAAGGAGCTACGTCATTGATAGATAATGAGGCTGCGAGCAGGATAAAACAGGAAATTGAAAAACTTGTAAAGAGGTACCGCGACCTCAAGAAATCCAAAAATGACGATATCAGAGAGATGGCTACCATCAGCGAAGCCAACGTGCGCGCAGATTTTATTGACGGACTGTTTGAGATACTTGGCTGGGACATAAGGAATCCGGATGAGTATGACAGGGAGCATTTTATTCGAGGGGCGGGTTTTGCGGACGTTGCTCTGAAACTTGATAAAAAACCCGTTATCTTTATTGAAGCAAAACGCTTTGGAGTAATCCCGCATCGCAATAAAGTAAAGGGAGACTGGACGCTTGAAGAACGGCAGTCAATACTCTATGCTGCGAGCAAGAACTGTAAATGGGCGATTCTTACCAATTTTGAGAAATTCAGGGTATTTAATGCTCTGACGGGGCTGACGGTCCTGAATTTTGAATCTGTTGATGATTATGCGAAAAGATTGTGGGATCTTATTCACCTGACCAGAGAATTCGTTTTGTCAGAGAAAATCGATAAACTTGGCGCTCGTGAAGAAAAAGAGCCTATTGATAAGGAATTTCTGGGACTGCTTAACAACTGGCGCATTGAACTTGCCAATGATATCTACAGAAATAATTTCCTGAATGAGGGCAAACCACCTGATCTGAGCCAGCTTTTTCCTGATCATGCAAAGCATGAAAATGACCCGAAATATGCAAAATTCCTGGAATCCAGAAGGGAGATCTTAAGAAAGCGGCTTGATTTTTCCGTGCTCAAGGATGAAAAAGGGAATTTCGATATCGAGAGACTTAAGAGCGCTGTACAGAGGATCCTGGACAGGTTAATAATTATCAGATGGGCTGAAGACCATCTGCTTCTTGACGACTCTAACATCCTCGGGGATAAACTGAAACTCTGGAAATCTGCGGGGCGTTACAACCCGCTTTATGAGGCGCTCTTCGCAGATGGCGCGCTTTTCGATAAGTTCAACGATATCCACAACGGCGAGATTTTCAAACGCGGCATGTTCTACGACCGGATCAATGTGAGCAGTCATATGCTTGAGAATATCATTGAGGAGATGACCTCGCGTTCTTTCAGGAAGTTTGATTTTGACGTTCTCGGAAATACCTACGAGACCTACCTTGGCAACACGCTGCATCTGAAAGACGACAAGACCTTTGAGTTGAAGCCAGGTCAGGAGACGCGCAAGGAGAGCGGGATTTACTACACGCCTCCCTACGTTGTGGACTACATCGTGAAGAACACGCTGGGCGCGCTGCTCAAAGATAAGACGCCGGAGCAAGTGGCGCGCATAAAAGTGCTTGACCCGGCGTGCGGTTCTGGCTCGTTCCTCATCAAGGCGTATGATTGTTTTGCGAATTACTATGAGGAGAAAAACCGTCCGATCAAGGCGCGCATAGATGAGAATGTCAGGAAAGGAATGCTTTTTGAAACCTCAGAACGCACGTATGAAGGCTACGAAGCCAGCATCCTGATGAACAACATCCACGGGGTTGACCTGGACAGCCAGGCTGCTGAGATCGCGGCTGTGAACCTGATGCTCAAGGCGCTAAAGGCTGAGGAGATGCTGCCTCCGATCCTGGGTGAGACTATAAAAGTCGGGAATTCGCTCATCAGCGGGAGCGGGGAGGAGCTGAAGAGGTATTTTGGGGAGGAATGGCGCGCGAAGAAGGCTTTCAACTGGGAGGAGGAGTTCGCGGATGTGTTTGATAAGGCGCTGGCTGAAGGGGAGAGAGGGTTCGATGTGGTGATAGGGAATCCGCCATACATAACTTTAGCACTGGGAAAAAAGCAAAAGTTTGTATCAGATGAAGAACTCGCATATTTTACAGATAAATATCCAAATTCAATGGAATATAAAGGAAACACTTATACATTATTTGTTGAGCGTGCGATACAATATTTAAAAATGAACGGTATGCTGTCCTTCATAATTCCAAATACGATATTGAGTGCGTACCATTTTAGAGAGATTAGAGGGTACATTTTAGATACATGTAAAATATTGCAAATAGTTGATATTCATGATAAAGTATTCAAGGATGCTGAAATCGGCGGAAATACAATTTTAATATTAGAAAGAGAAAAAAGCGAAGAATCGAGAGATAAAAACAATGTAAAAATAATCAAAATAGATAATGCAGAGCAATTCATTAAAAAATCTTTTGCGATAGAAGAAATCAATCAAAGGATTTTTAGAACTATTCCAGACAAGAAATTTCTTTTGAATAAAAGTGATTTATCACTGCTTAATAAGCTTGAAAAGGGGTGTATAAAACTCGGTGAAATAGCAACGTTTTACCAGGGAGTAATTACAGGAGATAATAAAAAATACCTTTCAAATAAGCCGGAATCATCAAAGCACCAAAAAATCATAAGAGGTAAAGACATTGAACGTTATTCCTTAAAATTTGGAGGTATTTACGTTTATTTTGATAAAGAGATGCTTTGGAGTAATACCGACGAAAATATGTTTTTAGTTGATGAGAAAATCATCAGTAGGCAAACCAGTGACCATTTAGTAGCAACTTATGATAATGAGAAATATTTTTCGTTAGATAGCACTCATGTAATAATACCAACTGGCGTAAATATAAAATACCTTCTTGCTTTATTCAATTCCAAATTGTTAAACAACTATTATCAAATGATAGTACCTGAAGCAGGCAGAACTTTTGCACAGGTCAAAATAGTAAACTTAAAACAACTTCCAATTAAAAATACATCTTTGGAAATCCAACAAGAATTTGCCAGCCTCGTTGACCGTATGCTTTCCCTCAACAAGCAGTTGAACCGTATCAACGCCGATTTCCAGCACTACCTCAACCTGCGCCCGCACAGCAAGGTCGCACTACGCAGCGTTATGGATGCGCTGCCTGTGGGCGATAAGGAAGTGTTGAAAGACCATTTTGGGAAGCCAGTGAGCACGATCATTGTTGATAAATTCGAGGCATTTTATGTTCTGGAGGAGGGCGAATGGCTGGTTTTTGTGGTAGGCTATAATTACACAAGTGGCAAGGGCAAGCCGTTAAGCTCATCCAACGTGCGCACCCTGCGCCTTCGCATACCTGATATCAGCATGCGCAAATTCATATTTTACAGCCTCAAAGGCACAGCGCCGGGAAAGCTCGGCAGCGGCAACATACTCGAACAGTTGCAGAAACTCAAAATACCGCGCCTTGTGATAAATGGCGAAGATAACAGGCGTGCTGTCGGGGAGCTGATGGCGCCGTTCCTCATCGAAGTTGCGAAGAAGGAGGCGCTGGATCGGGAGATTAAAGAAA
>JBDROC010000008.1:0-2801 GCA_043810475.1 Methanobacteriota archaeon
TTCCTGTTCGATGATGAGGCGGCGATGATCCGACTTGACATGAGCGAGTACATGGAAAAACACACAGTTGCAAGGCTCATTGGAGCGCCGCCGGGATATGTGGGCTATGAGGAGGGCGGGCAACTCACTGAAGCGGTAAGAAGGCGCCCGTATGCTGTAATCCTTTTCGATGAGATCGAAAAAGCGCATCCGGATGTGTTCAATCTCCTCCTCCAGATACTGGATGATGGCAGGCTCACGGACGGCCATGGGCGTACAGTAGATTTTAAAAACACTGTAATAATAATGACTTCCAACATCGGGAGCCAGTGGATATTTGAGCTTGGGGATAAGGAAGATGAGATGAAAGAAAAGGTTATGGAGCTTGTGCACAATCAGTTTAAGCCAGAATTCCTGAACAGGCTCGACGAGATAATCATCTTCCATTCGCTCAAGCTTCCAGAGATAATGAAGATCGTGGATATCCAGTTCGGGATACTGGGCAAGCGTCTTTCTGAACGTAAAATAACCATTTCACTCACACAGAAAGCCAGGGACTTCGTTGCAAAGGCAGGTTACGATCCGCTATACGGCGCGCGACCGATCAAGCGTACGATTCAGCACAGGATACTTGATCCACTGGCGATGAAAATATTGAATAAGGAATTCACTGAAGGAGATACTGTTGAGATCGATGTGAAGAAGGATGAAATAGCGTTCAAGAAAATGAACTGAAATGGCGGTTATTGTTGCCTGAACTTAGTTGCAGCCTCCTTCAAAGCCTCGATCCCAGGCAGTTTTTCACCTGCAAGGAAATCGATACAGGCTCCACCGCCCGTGCTCACATGGGAGAACTTGTTCGAAACGCCAAGCTGTTCTGCTGCTGCGGCGATATGCCCACCACCAACGACCGAAAAATCTGATTTGATCCCTGCTTTTATCAGTTCGTTGGTGCCCAATGCAAAGGTCTCATTTTCAAAAACACCCGCAGGTCCGTTCATTACAACCGTCTTTGCACTGCTTATCTCGCGAGAGAAATTTACCATGGTCTCGATACCGATATCATGGATAGGAAGCTCAGTGTTCAGATTGCTGACCTTTTCTTCCTCGCGCTCATCGTTATTATTCAGCGCTACATCAACGGGTAATCCGATGCTTTTCTTGAAGCGTTTGAGGAGGTTGCGGGCAATATCTATTTGATCGAGATATCCCTGCTTTTCAATAAAGTTCAAATTGGCCCTTCCAATATTTGCGCCAGATGCTGCAAGGAAGACGTTCGCGACAACTCCTGTGACAAGTACCCTGTCCACGCAGCCTCGCTCGAGTACGTTTTTTGTGACCTTGATGGAATCATCCACTTTTGCGCCGCCAAGCACGTAAATGCATGGACGTTCAGAGCAAGACAGTCCCCTGGAAAGGGAATCTATCTCTTTTTCCATCACCCTTCCTGCGATGCTCGGAAGCACATATGTGAAGCCTGTTACGGACAGGTGAGACCTGTGTGATACAGAGAAGGCATCGTTCATGAAGATATCGCACACTGGTGTGAGGCGCTTTACCATATGGGTCATGATGTGTTCTTTCGGAGTGCGCTCAAGCGACTCCTCAGAGTAGAAACGGGTATTCTCAAGCAAGATGATTTCTCCTTCATTCATTTTTTTAATGGAATCAATCGCATGCGAACCAAATATATCGTCGATATAATCCACATTCCTGCGCAATAATTTTGAAAGCAGTCTTGCATGTGGTTCCATAGTGGTGAAATCACTTTTTCCGGGACGACTCTGGTGGGATAAGATGACAACTCTGGACCCTTCAAGTTCCTTTAAGGTCGTGAGATGGCTTTTGAACCTGCTGTCGTCAAGGATTATTCCTTTTGGGTCCATTGGAGAATTCAGGTCAAGCCTGCATAGAACCGTCTTTCCTTTCACATTGATATCGTCGATGGTGAGATAGTCCCGGATCATATAGAGTTGTTTTAATTCTAAGAAGATAGTTATATAAATTTCTGAAATTACAGTTTGAAATTGCAGTTATAAAATTATCTCCACACCGTACACCTTTTCCGGGTTTTCCTTATGTATCTTCCAAAAAACATCTTCGCCCCATTCAGGAATAAGTTGTTTTGTCCTCTTTGGCACGGTTTTCGGTCCGAGTACAGAACCCGGTCTTTTTAGATCATCGATGTAATCTGTTTCCATCATGAAGCGCGAACCTTCAGAAAGGGCTTTTTCAATAGCATCCTCACCAGCCAGGATGCTCGGAAAAATGCCTGTCTTTTCGCATATGTTGACCATAGGGGGCGAAAAATGTTTGATTACTTTTTCAGGGGATAATCCGGCATCCCTGGCGATCCCAGCAATTTCCATGAGCCCTTCTTCCGTGGAGCTTTCGGTATGCAGTTGCACGGCACAACCAGCATCTTTTGCCAGCGTAAAGCTATGGCGCATGATATTGTTAGAGACGTCCCAGATCTTTGGTTCAACCGGGTAATGGGGGCGCCCAGACTTTAGACCCACAGCAAGCCCTTTATCAACATATTCACGCGCTATTTCAAGCCCACCCTTCATGATCTCAACGGCGCGCGCAAGACCAAGGCGCCCGTAGTATTTTGTAAGCTCGGCAGGATGCACGCCAAGCACCACGAATACTTTAACTTTTTCTGCTTCTTCGGCGCGACGGGCTATTTTGAGGATTTTATCGAACACCTGCCTGTAATCATCAGGGGCGTTTATCTCGATGCCGAGCGACCAGGGGGGGAGTGAGACGAGGACGATGTGAGTGCCTCCGGCGCGGGCGAATTCGCGGACGGCTTCGAGGCA
>JBDROC010000009.1:0-2933 GCA_043810475.1 Methanobacteriota archaeon
AAAACTTGTCGGGATAATGACATTCGAGGATGCCGAGAAGATCCCGACAGATAAGAGACAATCCACCACTGTAGCCGAGGCGATGACAGTGAAACTTATAGTCGCAAGACCGGGTGATTCGCTTGAAGATGCACTTAAGAAACTTCTTGACAGAAAGATCGGAAGGCTGCCAGTTGTGGATGACAGCGATCCCACAAAACTTCTGGGACTTGTGACAAAATATGATATAATGAAAGCTCATGCCAGATTGAGCGCTGAAAGATGAAGACGTTATGTAATCACACTATTGCCTTAACTATTTTCTTATTTTGTCATAAAGCATCCCGATCCAGGATTCCGTACGTTGTTCCGGGTGTTTTAAGATGAGAACGCTGGAGCTGGATTCTTTTATGATTTTCTCTGGAAGAGAACCAAAAAGAACATCACGTAAAATCCACTCTGTTGAAGGACCTATTATGGTCAGGTCATAATCCATTGACTTCATTAGAATAGCATCATCAATGGAGCCTGCAACTTCTATTACTGATTCTACATCTTTTCCTATCTGTTCGATCGCTTCTTCCTGTTTCTTCTTTGCCAGTGGGATTGATTCATTATCGTTTACTGCTGTATATATCGTCATTTTCGCGTTGAAAAATGTTCTGAGGTCATCAGCGATCTCAACTCTATGTGCATGTTCTCCCACCCCTAAAGGAACAAGGATCTTCTCGATTTTCTTAAAGTCTTTAGGAAAAATTATACCCACATCACAATTCGCTGAATTCATGACTATATCTGGAATACTCTGATTGATCTTCCCATGCAATAATCTCTCGGTCGCACCCATCAGTATTAGATTGCTTTTCCCTGACCTTGAGACATCAAGAATAGCTTGCGCGATATCATGCGACGCCACGAGTTTTTTTCTCACAGGCACACCAACCTTATTTCCAACAGATATTGCCTTCTCAAATATTGGTTCTGATTCTTTTATGAACTGACTTCCAGTTTCAAGGAAGGTTTGCTGGGGGATATTAATAATATGCAATGCAATAACTTCACTATCCTGTGCTCTGGCTATACCTGCACCAATCATGATCAAAGGTTCAACAGTTGAGATTTTTGAGAGTGATACCACAACCCGGTAATCGCCCGGTGCCACTGAACGGGCAACTTTCCCTTTCTCGATCTTTTCTTTATCGACAGAGTAGCTATAATATACTATAAAACCAATCGCGATCCAGATAATACTTGTATACCAGGCATTAGGACTGTAATTGAACATATAAATAGCAAGGAAAAGCTGTGAGATTATGCCCAGAACTGGAATGATAGGGAAAAAGGGCATCTTATAGCCATATTCAAGCTCATCTCCAAATTTTCTTCGCATCTTTATTACTGCAACATTGACCTGCAGGAACAGAAGTAAGAACATTATCGCTGCAGCGCTCGCAACATCTTCTATCGGGAGAATGACAGCCATGATAATTATGAGCGCGCCAGAAATAAACAGCGCTGCATACGGCGTTCTGTTAACAGGATGTATCTTCTTGAAAATAGATGGGAGATTAAAATCCCTCCCCATGGCAAAAGAAACACGGGTTGATGCAAAGGTCGTGGCGTTCAAAGCAGACATGGTGGAGACAAGTCCGCCCAATAATAGCAAAAAAGTACCAAACGGCATGAACTGCCGTGCAGCTTCAAGCAATCCAAGCTCTTTATGCTCCCCCAGGAACTGCCATGCGGGAATATCTGTGCTCAAAGCCCCGATGGAAACGAACGCTACAAGTAAGTAGATCGGAACAACGATGAGCAATGATAGAAAGATCGCTTTTGGTATGTTTTTCTTGGGGTTCTGTACTTCTTCTGCCGTCTGGGCTATCACTTCATATCCTTCAAAGGCGATAAACGTAAGACCCATGGCAGCGACAACACCACCGAATCCATTTGGAAGGAATGGATCAAAATTTGAAAACCAGTCTGGCTTATAATATATAGTATAAAGACCTGATACGATGAAAACACCAAGAATGGCGACCTTGGCAAATCCTATGATATTGGCAACCGCGCCTGTTTCAGATGCGCCCATATAATTTATATATATGATTACAAGGGCAATTAACACAGCCAGAAATATGTTCAGGGCATCGCCAGACAGACCGAAAACATATATATTATAATATTCCAAAAGCAGACCAAAATATGCACCAAAACCCAGAGCATAAAGGCTGCCAGCCACCGCAGCTGCGAACCACCCCATCCAGCCGCTTATGAATCCATAAATGCTGGGTAGTGTATGTTTAATATAGGAATACCCTCCTCCAGCTTCCGGGATCACCGAGGAGAGTTCTGCATATGCCAGGGCGGTGAAAAGCGTAACTATGGCGTTCAATGAGAAAACCAGCAAAAGACCCGGTCCTGCTGTCCCGGCAGCGATCCCTGTGAGGACAAATATACCAGCGCCTATCATTGCCCCCACACCTATCATGGTGGCGCCGACAACTCCCATATCGCGGCTAAGTTCTATTTCAGCCATTCGAAGTATCCTTTATCTCTTTAAGCTTTGCTTCTTTTTTATATTTTTCCGCCCTACTTGCGAATTCAGCTTTCAGATTGTTCAATATCTCATTTATCTCAACAGATATGACGCTCTTTTTTTCCGGGTCTTTTAAATTCAATATCAAAGAAAGTTCAAGGGTCTTTTCGTTCGTTTTTGATGTTACGATGGTAGGTTCTTTTTTGAAATGATTCTCGAAGACTTTGAACGAAAGTAGTAATTCCTTTTCAAAATTGACAGTATCAATTTCTCGACTTATTACTACAGGGATCGTCATCTCATAACCTGCTGATGCAGAACTGTGTTTTACCCAGATCTCATTTAAGAATTGTACGTTCGGAACAGTTATCAGCTTCTTTTCTTTATCGAGAAGAACTGTGTTCAGATCTGTGATCTC
>JBDROC010000010.1:0-7534 GCA_043810475.1 Methanobacteriota archaeon
TGAACTCTGGATGGAACTGGGAACTGAAGAAGAACTTATGTCCCGGTATTTCCGCGATCTCCATCCTGTGGTCGTTCCTGCCTGTGAATTTCATCCCTTTTGCTTCTATCTGCGCAATGTACTTCGGGTTCACCTCATATCTGTGCCTGTGACGTTCGACCAGATTGCAGCTGCCGTATATCTGGCTTGCTTTCGAACCTTCTGTCAGGACAGCATCGAAGTTCCCGAGGCGCATTGTCCCCCCCATATCTTTGACGTTCTCCTGTTCAGGTAGAAGGTCTATTACCGGATGTTCGGACTTGGTAAGCTCCGAGCTGTTCGCGTCTTTTAGCCCCACAACGTTTCGCGCGAATTCTATGACTGCAAGCTGCATGCCAAGGCACAGGCCAAGATAAGGGACACTATGTTCTCGCGCATATTTTATAGCAAGTATTTTACCTTCAGTCCCGCGCACTCCAAATCCGCCCGGGACAAGTATGCCATTATATTTTTGCAGTGTGTCTATCGTTTCAGGTTTTCTCTCAAACTCTTCGGCATCGATCCAGTCTATTTTTATCCTGCAGCGGCATTCTATTCCTGCATGCTTGAGCGCCTCATTGATGCTGATGTAGGAATCGCCAAGATGAGAGTATTTCCCAACCACTCCGATGCGTATCTCCTTATCGATGGCAGCCATCTTTTTCATCAAGTCATCCCATTCATGCGAGCCTTCCTTGGGGGTAAGTTTGAGCTTCTCCATGAGATAATCGGACAATCCTTCCTGTTCCATGAGGGAGGGAACGTAATAGATATCCCTTGCATCGTGCGCGCTTACTACAGCTCTTGCTGGAACATCGCAGAACAGGGCGATCTTGGATTTGGTATCGTCAAGCACAGGCTCCTTGCACCTCGCAACGATAGCATCGGGCTGGAGACCAAGGCTTCGCAGTTCTTTTACCGAATGCTGCGTGGGTTTTGTCTTCTGCTCTCCCTGCGTGTCAAGGGGCACAAGGGTCACATGCACGAAGGCAACATCCTCTTCTCTTTCCTCGCTGTGCATCTGCCTCACTGATTCAAGGAAAGGCATGCTCTCGATATCTCCCACTGTGCCGCCTACTTCAATGATGCAGATCTCTGCGCCAGTATTTTTTGCCACTTTCCTGATGCGCTCTTTTATCTCGTTGGTCACGTGAGGGATTATCTGCACAGTCTTTCCAAGATAGTCCCCCCGGCGCTCTTTTTCTATGACGGTCTGATATACCTTACCAGTTGTGATGTTATGCTCGCGCGTGAGCTCGATGTCAAGGAAGCGCTCGTAATTACCCAGGTCCAGGTCAACTTCGCCACCGTCCTTGAGCACAAATACCTCGCCGTGCTGGTACGGGCTCATTGTCCCGGCGTCGATATTGATATACGGGTCTATCTTGATCGCAGTAACGCTAAAGCCCTTGTTTTTCAGAATTCGTCCGATCGAGGCGGCTGTTATCCCCTTTCCCAGACCGCTCATCACACCGCCTGTGACAATGATATACTTCATGCCTGCCTTTTTAGTCAAGCATCGGCAATATATTTAATGGAACATTTTTGAATTCTCTTTCCTATCCCGGGACAAGTTTTTTCTTGAAGCCACGGAGACTCAAATGCCATATCTGCCCTCACATAAACTAAAACAGTGTCTTAAAAGCAACCCCAAGCAGCCTGACAAGCCGCATCTTATCCGCTCCCTTTAGCAGCTCCTTCAAAAGCACGGAAGGATGGTCCATGTCGCCATATTTCGTGATGAGCTCACTCATCCCAGGTCGGTTGAGGAACGCAATGAACTCATTCAGGTTCTCATCGCTTAACTTCCCCAGGCTCTTATGAATAATCATCCCCAGCGCAAGCTCCCTGCCCACCGCGCTGCGCCACCTTTTTTCATACTCTTTGAGATCTATCTCTTTTCGCGCCGCCCTGGCCGCCACATCCCCTGCGATCTTTGCACACACCGCACCCATATAAACACCTCCTCCAGAAGTGGGTTTCACCTGTCCTGCTGCATCACCCACCAGCATTACATTATCCGTGACCGTTCTCTCAGGCGGTCCCAGCGGGATACCCCCCACCACATGCTCTGTGCGCGAACCCCTGTATCTTGAAGCAAGCACTGGATGCTTAATAAGTTCTTCAAGATAATACAGGGCATGCCTGTCTCCCATGTTCTTGGCAAGACCGATACGCGCCATTCCGGAAAAAGGAACAGCCCATGCAAAAAAACCAGGGGCGAACTTATTCCCTGTAAAGATCTCCACGAATTCCGCATCTTTAGCATCATATGGAGCCTCGAACTGGATCCCGGATAGGAACTTCTTGCACCGCGGGAGCCCTGCCACCCTGCCCACGCTACCCATAATGCCGTCAGCTCCGATAACGATATCAGCATAGATATCTTTTCTCTCCCCGCTTGATAATACTGATATTCTGCCATTGTGCAACCCCATAAAACGCGTCTTTAACATTAGATCAGCATCGGCATCAAGCGAGCGCCCTACTAGCTCCCTGTCGAACAGTTTCCTGTCAATAACATATGCCTTCACATCCTTTCCCCGAATGGTGAGTTCCTCTCCACCAGGGGAGTACACAAAAGCCCCTTTCATTTTAGCAAGGACAAAACTCCCCTCGCTGATCTCACACTCCGTAAGCGCGGCTTTACTAATTAATCCCGTGCACTGGACAGGAGAGCCTATGCTTGCGTGTTCCTCTATTAACAGTGTCTTTGCCCCATTCAGAGCGGCATACTTTGAAGCCATAGCTCCTGCAGGACCTGCCCCGATGACCGCGATATCGTACTTCATGTTCTTCTAAATGCACCACCAGGATAATTAATCCTTAGCAGAAAGCTTTTAAGATTCCCGGATTATACAGAAATCATATGAAACGCACTTATCATCAATTTCCCCAGAAGCCTGAACTTGAACGAAAATATAATTTCAAAGCAAGTCTTCCCTACATCGTCAGGACAATAGCCGGGATGAACGGACAGTTCGGAGAGTTCATTACCGATTCACCCGACCTGAAAGGCCGCCCTATCCAGGCAAAGAGAAGCATACACATTGAAATAACTGACAGGAGAGTAAATTTTTATCCACTCAACGACGATACTGTTGAATCCATACTCACTGATGTGAAAAATGAGGGAACAATAGATTTCAAGGTAACTCTCAAATACTCATTCCTTGACGACAAGTTCGACCGCGTGCCCTTCAAGGGAGACTCCTTCCTCGTACGAACCCGGCTCGATAGCGGCATACTTACGATGAACGTGCACCACATAGACGGCATGGGCAGGACAGAATGTGGAAGAATTGCAGACACCATTGTTGATGAGATAATAAAGAACGCCCCAAAATGACCGACCTGCTATATACTGTTTCTGTTCCTTTTAAAAGAAAAGGAAAGGATGCGCTTAAAGAAAGTGAGTTCGTTCTTGCGCTCTCTATTGACCTTAACTGGTTCTCTCCAGAGCAGGCAAAAAATGTTGTTCGTGAGGCAGAAAGAGCCGGACTCATAAAAAGAGAAGGGGATATTATTCGTCCTGCTTTTGATCTATCCTCGGTAGACCCTCCTCAGGGATTCAAGCCAGGTGTTTTCGAGGAGTGTTCGCTCTTTGACAGGGTAATCGAGCGCATCACAATAGAAACTGGCATGGATAAACGAAGGGTGATAGCCCTGATCAATAAGAAACATGACGAGCTGTCCAAACTTGTTGAAATAGAGGTCAGCGCCATACTCGTAGCTCTGGAGCATAGCGTAGCTCTGGATAACCTTATAGAAGAGGAATATAAGGCGTTAGTTAATTCTTCGTCTTCTTCTTAAATAGTTTGATAAACTCATCGCATTCCTTAACAAGTTCCTCTGACGCTTTTTTTATAACTTCGATGGGGTCAGCACCATCCGTTCTCACAAAAAGTATGGGTTCGCTTATCGTGGGGTGCTTTATATCGTATGTGGCTATCTCCACATGCTTGTTGTTAAGCAAAGCTGTTTTAAGCGTGTTAAGTAGAGTATGGGACTCTCCTGCCACTTTAATACTGATCTCATTTTCCGTTTTATTTACTATCGTAAGTTCCATGTTCTCACCTAAATTATGCCAGTCCCATAATCAGAGGACATTTTCCTCGTTTCTGTTCTCTTACAGTTGGAGCATTTAAGTTTATCATTTTCTCTTTTCAGCACAGTCCTGCAGTTGCCGCAGTAAGCCTTCATGACACCGAGTTCTTTATTCACGGTTGAGAGGCGCATGTTCCGCAGGTCAAGAACTCTTCCCTTCACTATATCAAAAGGTGCAAATTCATATGACAGGTCTTTGACATATGCGTCCTTGACATTTGAAACGTGAATGGCTGCGCCCTCTGAATTCACTATCGCACGCTCGCCCCTGCCTTTGATCCCGGCTATCTCGACAAGCGCTACAGATTCTTTTAGATCTGTGACCTGTCCGATAACAATATCCCCTACAGCGAGTTTCGGGGGGGTATTAGTAACAGGTTCAACTGAAATGGAACGTTCCTTGGGGTTTGTTTTCACATATCCTGTGGCTGTTGCGTATATATTTCCCCTCTCTTCAAAAGTCCCTTTCTTCGGAATGAATTCCTCTGAAGTCCCGATCAGTTCTCCAGGCAGCACTATCTTTTCTTTCTCTTCATGGACTATTTCCACTGGCTGCTCCACCTGTTCAACCTCTTCTTCAGTTGCTTCGATCTCTTCATCTGTTGTTTCAATTTCTTCTTCGGTTGTATCGATCTCTTCTTCCTCTTCTTCTATTTTCTCCTCGAACTCTTTATCTTCTTTCTTAAATGTTCCTGGTTTTCCTTCGCCTTTTACAAGCTTTCTTCTACCTGTGGCTTTCTTTCTCTTGATTCTAATAATAATCCCTCTATCTTTTCTCTATTCTGTATATCTCTACTTTTATGACCTGTACTTTTTTCGTATGGAAACTGAATGTCCTTTTTATGGGAAAATCGATCATTCGATGATCCGTTATGATTGCCGGACTTATGAATTTTTTTATGAATTCCATACTGCCGGCGTTATGTATGGAATAAACCACGCTGCTTAATTCGAGGGCTTTCCTCAAAAAAGGGCGGTCGCTTCCTTTCACCTGGGCGCCAAACGGGGGATTCATCACGACTGTATGCGCTTTTCCGCGCACATTATTTATGCTGCAGCACTCGAACTCGACCTTGACGCCGAGTTTTTCTGCGTTTGCCCGTGCAATCTCAAGTGCGTCACTATCATCATCAAAACCTATAACCTTTTCTGCTCCCAGAAGCTTTGCCCCGATAGCCAGGATACCCCCACCGCACCCCAGGTCATAGACCGTGTCAGTTAGGTCCCCTCTCATGAAAGCAAAATGTAATAGTTCTGCAGCCACCGTAGCAGGAGTTGAGTATTGCTCTTTCAAGGGGTCAGGGGTCAGAAAGCCAGAGAGTTTCTCAAGCATCATCTCAAGATGTCTTTGTCTCATATCTTTTTTGCTGTGAAGTGAAGAGCTGGGAGCATGGCTTCTCCATATTCTTTGACCTGCTCAAAGTACGATTTTGCAAGTGTCTTGATTCCTGCGAATCCTTCTTCCTGTTCCTTTTTCACAAGGTTGCCAAGCAGCATAAGGTGCGACCGTACGAAATCCCTGGGTATTATTATATCGCGTTTTATTGTCTCGACCGTGATGTCGCCAAAACCAGAGTCAGAAAGCTCCCTGCTGATGTCCGTGAACTCATGGGTATATATAGCTCCACTGGCTTTCAGAAGCTCATTGAACAACAGGCTTGAGCGCTGTGCTTCATTCTGCGGTGCCCACAGTTGTACCATGAACGATAAATTTGAGTTTTTCTTAAGCACCCTTGCAGCTTCTTTAAATACATAACCGAGCAGGTCGGAGGGTAATAGATCAAAGTAGTGGTACGATACCACAGCATCAAAGGCAGCATCTTTGAACGGGACAAGAGCGGGTTTCATGATGACAGCATTTGATAATTGCTTTCTGGCTATTATTCCTGATACTGCTGAAGGAAACTCCTCATAAAGCACACCTCCGAAATCAAGGATGCGGGTGCCGGGAGCAATACCTGAGCGTTTGATGAATTCCTGTCTATCTGCTGCTGCGTAAGGCATAAGAAACCTATCTTAATATCTTTGTTCACATTATATAATTATTTCACAGCAACTATCTTCACGATATCCCCATTCTTCAGTTCATGCTTCTCCCCCAGCCTCATCTTAGTGCGCGCGTCTACAGCATATAGAAATCCCTTGCCAATGTCGGTATGCACCATGAATGCAAGGTCTTTGGACGTGCTTCCTTTCTTTATGAGGAAGGCATCAGGAAGGATCCTCCCTTTCTTGTCGCTGAATTTATTCTCGTCCTCAACTGGATATACCACAACAAGGTCAAGCAGGTTGAAAACCGTCTCATTGATGCATTTCTGTATCCCGGTGCCTCCATATATCTTCATGAGGGCGCGAAGCCTGGAGAGGGCATCTTTTTGCGCCGCAGAAAGGTTTGACGACTCTGTAAAATCAGCATCTCCGGGTATGTACTTTATCGCTCCGCTCTTATCGGCAAGGCGCAGGTTGCTTCGGCTGCTGCACTCACTGGTATCGCGCCTTTTTTCTTGAGTTTCTCTATATTCTCATGCGAAGCCATATCTATCTTATTTGCGGCAATAATGAGGGGTTTGCTTTGCGCCCTTAGCATGTCAGAAAGTTCAATTATCTGGTCATCTGTCCATGTATGGGGTTTGTCGCGTGGTAACTTCAGCCGTGAAAGTGCAGTTTTAACCTGAGCATCAGTCACTCCTGCACCCTCAAGCTGTTCTGCAATAGTCTCTTCGATCTTTAACCCCTCTGCGTTCACCTTGCGCGACAGTCTTTCCCAGTTACGTTTCAGGATGCCGAAAATCCACATTGTAATTTCATGATCCAGGAAGTTTATATCATCGAGAGGGTCATGCGAGCCCACAGGTACCGGAGAGCCTTCGATATCGGTGCCGCCTGATGCGTCTATCACATGAATTATCGCTTTTGCCTGCCTCAGATTATCAAGAAAAGCGTTCCCGAGACCGCGTCCTTTGTGCGCGTCCGGCACAAGTCCTGCCACGTCTATCAAGCCTATGGCTACGAACCGCACGCCGTCCCTGCATAGACCGCAATCAAGTTTCAGTTCCCTGCATGGGCAGACCGTCCTTGCGTATGCCACCCCATGATTGGCATCTATTGTTGTAAAAGGATAATTTGCTATCTCGACATTGGCAAGGGTGGCGGCTTTGAAGAATGTGGATTTCCCGCAGTTCGGTTTTCCTGCTAGCGCGATTGAAACGGTCATGCTCTTAATAACATTTCTTCTGGACTTAATCCTTATCCATGTCCCAATTCATCGCGCGAATCCAGAACTCTTTCGGTTTATTTTGCAAATAGAGGCTACCTACAAATTCCATTTCAGAATCCACTTTACGAATTAAGCACATTTGGCAATCGCTTCATGCCTGACACGATTAATATCATAATATTTTTGTTCAAT
>JBDROC010000011.1:0-2040 GCA_043810475.1 Methanobacteriota archaeon
ATTTGCTGGATTCCCACAAATTGAGGTAAATGTTGTTTGGTCTCAGGCTCCATCTCTTCCAGGCACAGGTCCAGTACCTCTTTAAGGTTCTCCTGAAGTTCATCAAGAGTCTCTGCCTGGGTATGGGCACCGGGAATTCCCGGGAGCGCCAGCGGCTGGCGGGTTCTGATATGTGGGCAGACGGGGGTGCAATTTAGGGAGCAAGCGGAGGGGGTGGGGGTGGATGTATATTACCTCTTGAGAATATGAGAAACTGGTAATGTTTGAAGTGTCTTTTTAGTAATTTTCAACGTCGGTGATTATAAATAGAATGCATTTAAAAAGTACTGGTGAAGAATCTTTGAATTTGATGCAGCTCCAATCACAACAAAAAACGATTCTGGAGTTGTTTCAGTGTGAAGATATAGTGGAGAAAAATTATTTGAAGTCAATTGGAGTAAATTACTAAAGTTAAGTTATTACGACCAAAAATTAGCTAAATTCTGGAAGGCACATGGGTGCCTGCCAATGGTTTCAATTTTTGGGTGGGAAACTTGGGTTAAAACAGAAAGAATATTTGTCTGTTAAAGGCAGGGATAGTTTTGATGATACGGACGATGGGAACGCTGTCCTGAAAAAGATCATGGATGCCTGGAATACGCATATAGCCGGCAAGTTCGGAAAAACGCTGGACAGGATGAATTCTAAAGAAAAGATAGAATTATTCAATAAAATAAAAGTATTTACATGATTATTGATTCACTTTGATTTAAGTTATTTTCATCTTAATTTTTTTCGCAGGAGTTTTTTTCTCTGGCAGATCGAAAACCCAATCCACATCATCTCGACTTATTACCTCCGTATCAATTCTCCCGTCTTCAAATGCTTTCAGTACCTGAGGCAGGAAGTTCGGTAGTGTCCTGAGAAACGTGATCTTTATATATGTATAAATTAATATACTTATTTCATGAGGGGAACATAATTAGATCAACAAATATGTCTAAATGACAAATGTAAGACTTGTGGAATTCGCAAAGGGACTCAATGCTGAAGAAAAAAGAGGGATTGCCGAGAATCTTTCCGAGGAAGAGCTGGCAATATTCGACAATCGATCGAAGAGATCCTGGATGAGAGATTACCAATAACCTAAAATGAATATGAATCAAACATTTTATAAATTCGGCGAACATGATTAGGAGTGATATAAATATGGTCGGAGAACAAAAAAATAAAGATGAATGGTCACAGAAATCATATTTGTCTGATTTCATGAATAAAGTAATCATTTGTGATACTTTGAGCGGTAAAACAATAACCGGGATATTGACCAGTTTTGACAAGTATGAACTTATTTTAGTGGAAACTAAAGATATTAAATCGAAGAAACCTATGAAGATCGTTGTCTATAAACATGCTTTAGTTAGTATCCGGGAAATGGAGTAATTCCTCTAAATTGTGTTTTCATAGAAGGTGGAAGTAATTAATTATCCTGAAGGCGATCCCGCCAATAAGAATCGCAAGCACTATCGTAAAAACCATGATGCTTATAGCGCGCCTCCAGCCCAGCTCATGACCCAGGACTGCGATAGTCGCAGCGCACGGGATGTATATTGTGTTCACAAGCGCGTAAACGAATAGCTGGGCAGGGTTCATGAACAAAAGAAGGTTGCTTGCCCCTCCGCCATACATAACGACTGCAAGAGTAACAAGAAGCTGCAGTGCAAGCTCTTTCCTCAGTACTGCAAAGATCAGCGTCAGCCCTGCAACCGCAGGAAGCCCTAGCCAATCCTCAACAACGGGCGAGAGCGGCGCAGCCAGTTCCCAGAGGTATCCGGTTTCATACAATGCACCCAGAACAAGGGAACCCACAACAACGATTGGAAAAGCCACGAACACGAAGTCTTTGAACCTGTACCAGGTCTTCTTGAGGATATTCGATATTATGGGAGCCCTGAATGGGAACATCTCCATGACAAGCCCCGAGGAACTTCCAGGCATCACTTTATTCAGTCCGACCCCGACAAAGAAAACGAGCGCAAGAATGATGATATATATTGCGAC
>JBDROC010000012.1:0-2873 GCA_043810475.1 Methanobacteriota archaeon
GATATGCAGCCGAGTTATACTGATCTCAACGTTGGTATCATTGTTGTTTCTGTAGGCTTCAAGACCTATGATCCTGAGCCAAGGCACGATTTCGGATATGGATTATATGACAATGTCATCACGGCTATGGAATTTGAACGACTCCTGAACGCTGCAGGTCCTACAGGCGGGCATGTGGTGAGGCCTTCGGATTGCAAGGAACCTATAAAAGTGGGATTCGTGAACTGCGTTGGTTCAAGAGACAAAAATACAAATATCTATTGCTCAGGGGTATGCTGCATGGTCACAATAAAGAACGCGCAGCTGCTCAAGGAGAAGCGCCCCGAGACAGACCACACGATAATGTACATAGATATCAGGACACCATTCCGGGCATATGAGGAGTCATACAACAGGTCGCGGAACCTTGGTGTCAAGTTCCTGCGCGGAAGACCTGTGGAAGTGGGAGAAGATCCTGTTACAAAGAACATCAAAGTCCGGGTCGAGGACACGCTTGTGGGTGAAATTCGGAACCTTGAATTTGACCTTATGGTGCTTGCCACCGGCATAGTACCGCATGAAGGAATAAACCAGATTCAGCAGTTGTTGAAATTATCAAAGGCGGCGGATGGCTTGCTGATGGAGGCGCATCCAAAACTTAAACCTGTTGATACCACTATCGATGGTGTTTACCTTGCTGGCGTTGCATCAGGTCCAAAGGATATTCCTTATGCTGTATCCCAGGGCAGTGCTTGCGCGGGCAGAGCCGCTATACTTCTCAAGAACAGAAAAGCTGTAACAGAAGGGATAACAGCAGTTGTGAACCCTGATGTGTGCGTGGGATGCGGTGTATGCATACCCATGTGCCCGTTCCAGGCTCTAAAGATGGATGAGAAAGAACATAAAGCGAACGCAGTAAAAGCTCTGTGCAAGGGCTGCGGCACGTGCGTGGCAGCCTGCCCGACAGGCGCGCTTGAGCAAAGCCACTTCAAGAATGATCAGTTGCTCGCACAGGTTAAGAACGTATTCAGGTTCCAGGAGGTAGCGGCATGAACGCAGAAGCTGCTGCTGCGAAACCCGCGCAGGCGGGGAACGGCTGGGAGCCCAAGATAGTGGCGTTCTGCTGCAACTGGTGCTCATACGGAGGCGCTGACAGTGCAGGAATGGGAAGGTTCCAGCAGCCGCCTTCAACGAGGATCATACGCGTGATGTGCTCGGGCAGGATCGACCCCCTTCATGTTTTCAATGCCTTCCTCGAAGGCGCTGACGCTGTGCTTGTTACAGGTTGCCACATCGGCGACTGCCATTATGTGAACGGTAATGATAAGACAAAGATCAAATACAAATATCTTGAAAGTGTAGTGCAACAACTCGGGATCGAGAAGGAGCGGCTCCAGCTTAACTGGATATCAGCCAGCGAAGGTGAGAAGTTCGCAAATTTCATCCGCGATGTAACAGAGCAGATAAAAAAAATCGGACCAAGTCCCTTAAAACCTGAGGGGGTGGCGTAGATGCAAAAAGACGAAATGTACGTTGGCTGGTCAACCAAAGAAGATGTGAGAAAGCGTGGAGGCTCTGGCGGTCTTGTGACTTCCATGCTGGCTGCCGCGCTTGAAAAGAAAGTAGTGGATGCTGTTGTGGTGCTCAAGAAGATAAACGAGTTCGAAGCTGTTCCAATAATCACTTCTGACGTGAACGAGGTGCTAAATTCTGCTGGCTCGCTTCACTCAGTGCCCAGTAATTTCGCAAAGCTCATAGCTGACAGGAACCTGAAAGTCGCACTCCCCGCAAAGGGATGTGATGTGCGTGCCATAATCGAGCAGGGCAAGCGCAATGCGATCAATCTGGACAATACATTTATAGTAGGTCTGAACTGCGGCGGATCGATGCACCCCGTTGTCACGCGAGAGATGCTTGAAGTGATGTACAAGATAAAGCCTGAAGATGTGCACGGGGAAGAGATCGAGAAGGGTAAGTTGATCTTTGAGACAAAGGACGGAAAAGAACATGCCATCACAATTGACGAGCTTGAAGAGAAAGGATACGGGAGACGCGAGAGCTGCAGGTACTGCACAATAAAAGTGCCCAACAATTCTGATATTGCCTGCGGTAACTGGGGTGTTACTGGAGACCTTGTGGGAAAAGCCACTTTCGTAGAGATAAATTCAGAAAAGGGCGCAAAGCTGCTTCAGAATGCCGTTGACGCGGGATATGTGCAGGTGCAGAAACCTGATGAGAAAGGAATTGCGATTCGCGCAAAGATAAAAGGCGTGATGGAAGACCTTGGAAAGAAATGGAAAGGAAAAATATTCGTTCCAATGGATAACAGACTTGAATATTTCAGGAAAGAACTTGAGCACTGCATAGACTGCGGCGCGTGCAAGACAGTGTGCCCGACGTGCTCGTGCGGGGATGTTTCAAAATGCACAGAATTCCACCTGCGTGGGGACGCCTATAAGATGTCCATGTACCATCTGGTCAGGTTCACCCACCTTGCGGATGCATGCATAGGGTGCGGGCAGTGTACTGATGTTTGTCCTGTGGATATCCCTCTCACAAGGCTTTACAGGAGATTTGCGAACCCGATACAAGAGCAGATGAAGTATGAACCAGGGATGGATATGCGAAAACCGCCATATTTCGAGGTGAAGTTAAATGAGTGAAGATCATAGTATTAATAGGAACCAGAAAAAGAAAGAAGAGAGCAGGTCTGCTCCTGATTTCTTAGGTTCATTGGGAAAAGGGATGTTAGTAAAAGATCACATAGAGACACGGGGAAATTCTTCAGGATTAACTCCTCTGAGTTTTGGTATTGATGTTCGCAATAGGATTATGGATAGAAATCCTGTAAGTAACGGATTTTCTACCACAGAGTTCACAGAGAACACAGAGAT
>JBDROC010000013.1:0-7652 GCA_043810475.1 Methanobacteriota archaeon
ATGTCATCCCTTACTACATCCCGTCCAGGAATCCTTTTTTGCTTTCCATCCCTGATAACAAGCGCCCTCGGGCTTGAGAGGTTCTTCAATGCTTCAAGCGCCCGCTCGGTCTTTCTTTCCTGATAAAAAGTTATGCCGGCAACAATGAATACAAAAAACAGCAGCATCATGGCATCGGTTTCTTCCCCGAGGAAAAGATAGATCATTCCCGCCAAAAGCAGAAGAATCAGCATCGGTTCACGGAATATATTTCGCAGGATGGCAAACAGGGTCTGTTTTTTCTGGGATGGCAGTTCGTTATAACCTTCCTCCTTTAACTTTCTGACGGCATCTTCTTCCGAAAGTCCTGTTATACCCCCAATATCAAACTTTTGTTCCATATTTTATCTTGAAGAATAATTTTGTCAATTCATTATTCTCATTGACGAAATATTATTTAAATAGCATCCCCTGGTGTGCCGGCTGACATGTTTATGGCTATTTCAGATATGTCCCCGCTGTAACTTGCGATCCTCCCCATGCTGTCAAGCATGGTCTTCTGCAGGATAGCAGACTGGATATTCCCTGGCTGGAGCAGTTCGTTCAATATATCGGAATGGACTTTCTTGATCTCTTTCAGTTCCTGGAAAATCTTCTCAGCCATCGCGTCATCCCTGGCAAAAAGGGCATTCATCGATTTTTCAAAAATTGTAACTGTACGATGATTGAGTTCTATGAAATCCTTAAGGTCCGCCCCCTTCTGGACATCAAGCAGCAGAATGTAGCTTTTTGCTATTATCTCGATATGGTCTGCGATCCTCTCAAGCACCTTGACAGCTATCCTGTAGCCCAGGCAGTCCCTCTGGCGCTCTATCCCGAGCTTTTCCGCTATCTGGGGGTATTCAACAGCACTCTTTAGCTGCCTGACTACCAGAAAATAGAGCCGGTCTATCTCCCCCTCCCTCACCATCACGTCTTTTGCAAGTCCGATATCCCCTGTTCTAAGAGCCTTGCCCAGGTCAAGTAGCATCGACCTGTTGATGGAGTACATTCTCTGGAGTATCTGCATGGTGGTCATGCGCCTGTAATCTATCATTATCTCAAGCGTCATCGAGTCGTTGGTATCTTCCAGTATCTCAATGCCTATCAGGTAGTCCAGCATCCTTCGTATGCTCTTCCTGAATGGAAGATGGTCTTTCCTGTCCAGTTTGATTTTTATGGTATCGTAGCCCACAAGGTAAAAGGCAATAATCATTCTCTCAAGCGCATCGCTTGATGTGAGTTGAGAGATTTTAATCTCCTTCACCTGAGACCCCCTTTCAGCGATGCTTGTCTCGATGAGCAATGAACCGCCCTGCTCGGTTACTACAAGTGAATCGCCCGCTTTCAAATTTACCTTCTTCACCCATTTCTTCGGAAGGGAGATTACGTACGTTGAGCCACCGCTTACGTAGACTTTTCTTGTTTCCATCAATATTCTACTGATTTTCTATAGTATATATAGATTATTGTGATAAAATATATACGTTTATAATAAGAATTGTCAATCAGGTGAAAGAAATGAAAGAAAAGGAAATCTTGCAAAAAACGTTCCCAATACAATATTATTCGTTAACAGAGGAATTTAAGGAAATGGAGAAAGAAGACCGGGAG
The DNA here is from genome assembly GCA_043810475.1 of Methanobacteriota archaeon. GTDB lineage: Archaea > Halobacteriota > Methanosarcinia > Methanosarcinales > Methanoperedenaceae > Methanoperedens. The sequence goes on from JBDROC010000013.1 coordinate 1,633, forward strand.
ATTTATCTGTTCCTGCGCGGCGGATTCGCAGCAAAATGAGAGCTAATGAGAATGCAAAACATTGACAAAATAGAAATTTTTCTAACAATACTTCTTTTCTTACTGGCACTCTGGATGGTATTCAAGTGATAGATCATACAAGATTTTTCAATATACGCTTTATTGCAGTTGATTCCCTTGAACATGGTTTTCGACAAATAGTAACCAGCGTTCTGACGCTTTTTATTGTGATTGAGTTCTTCAAGACGTTTGCTGACTATTCCAAACATGAAAGAATCAAGCTTACTTACATTACCGATGCTACTATTTTAATCGTTATGCGTGAGATCACGGTTGGGCTTTATTCCCAATCGTTTGGTTATCAAATGCTTTTTGCCCTCTCGGCGTTGATGCTGGTTTTGGGATTGTTAAGGGTACTGGCTGTCAGGTACTCTCCTGAGACTGTTTGAGATCTGGTCTTTAATTTTGCCATCAGCCTTATTTTTTAAAGAACCTGGATTTGAAACCTTAGTTAATGTCTTTATTCTACTGATTCTCTATAGTCTCTATAGATTCTTGGGAGAAGCTATATATTATTTGATGCTAAAATTCCTGCTGGTGATTAAATAAAATGAATCGATTAAAGACAATACTAATTCTGATTCTGGCAGGCGTGTTCTTAGCAGGATGCGTGGAGCAGCCTTCCAGCGTACAGCCTGCAGTTCAACCAACGGCTGCGCCGACAGCAGCCCCGCTTTCAGGCACTGTTAAAGCAGACGGCTCAAGCACGGTATTTCCCATAAGCGAAGCAGTCGCAGAGGAGTTCCAGAAGAAATATCCAAATGTCAGAGTAACTGTGGGAATAAGCGGCACGGGCGGAGGCTTCAAGAAGTTCTGCGCAGGCGAGACTGATATAAACGATGCCTCAAGACAGATAAAGGACTCTGAAAAAGAACTCTGTGCAAAGAACGGCATCACATACGAGGAATTCAAAGTGGCTTTCGATGGTCTCTCTGTGATGGTAAATCCCCAGAATAATTGGGTTGATTATCTTACGGTTGCAGAGCTTAAGAAAATATGGGAACCCAACAGCACTGTTAAGACATGGAAAGACGTGCGCCCCAACTTCCCCAATGAGAAGATAATTCTTGTAGGCTCGGACACAGATTCAGGCACATTTGACTACTTCACAGAAGCGATAGTGGGCAAGGAGAAATCCAGCAGGTCTGACTACACCGCAAGCGCGGACGATAATGTGCTGGTGCAGGCTATTGCTGGAGAGAAATATGCCCTCGGATACTTCGGCTATGCGTACTATGTAGAAAATGTGGGTAAACTGAAACTGGTGGCAATAGACAGCGGTAAAGGGCAGGTTCTTCCGTCCGAGCGGACCATCAACGACGGCACCTACAAACCTTTGTCAAGACCGCTCTTAATTTATGTAAATAAAGAATCCATGAAACGTCCTGAAGTTAAAGAGTTCGTAAAATATCATCTCACCGAAGGAAAAGAGCTTGTGCCTCAGGTGGGCTATGTGAAGATGCCGGACTTGGTGTATGAAGAGGGATTAAGCAGAGTGAGATAAAAACGCAAGGAATATAAATAAGATTCCGGTTAGTTTATTGAGGTATAAATTTGGATAGACTTCAGGCACAAAGAATCAGGGAACTTGCCATTGAGAAAGCCCTCTTCATCTGCGCCCTTGCCTCTGTTTTAACTACCCTTGGAATAGTCCTTGTCCTCATTTTCGAGACCTTCTCTTTTTTCGAGGAAGTTCCGATTCTTGAGTTCCTCACAGGCACGACCTGGGCGCCCGCCTATAGACCCCAGCATTTCGGCGTGCTTCCTTTGATAAACGGCACGCTGATGATAGCTGTCGGTGGCGCTATTATTGCTATTCCTCTGGGCATAGCCAGCGCAATTTACCTGAGCGAATACGCCAGCGCAAAAGTACGCCAGACGGTGAAACCTGTGCTTGAGATTCTTGCTGGCATACCTACAGTTGTTTACGGCTTTTTTGCAATAAGCTTCATAACCCCGCTGATTCGCGAAATAGTGCCCGATGCCAACATATTCAATGCAGCCTCAGCTTCCATAGTCGTAGGCATCATGATCCTGCCTATGGTATCAAGCCTGAGCGAGGATGCCATGCGTTCAGTGCCTCGTGCCCTGCGGGAAGGCGCATATGCTCTTGGTTCAACAAAATTTGAGGTATCCACAAAGATTGTAGTTCCTGCTGCGCTCTCAGGCATTCTTGCCTCTTTCATTCTTGCCATATCAAGGGCTTTGGGCGAAACAATGGCAGTTACTTTAGCAGCAGGCGCAACCCCCAAGATGACGTTAAATTTCTTTGAGAGCATCCAGACCATGACAGCGTATATAGTGCAGGTGAGCATGGGAGATACGCCTCACGGCAGCATAGAGTATAAGACCATATTTGCTGTCGGAATGGTGCTTTTTATCATGACGCTTCTCATGAACGTCGCAAGCATGTGGATAAGAGAGAGGTACAGGGAGGTGTATTCGTGAGGTATATCAAAGGAAAGGTCTTTGAATACCTGTGCCTTGCAGCTGCAGCAATAGCCCTTTTGCTTTTAGCACTGCTACTGTGGGATGCATGGGACAAAGGCGCAGGCTGGCTTAGCTTTAAGTTTCTGGACAGCTTTCCATCTCGCTTCCCTGAGCAGGCAGGCATAAAATCAGCGCTCTGGGGCTCTATCTGGCTCATGCTCCTTACCGCCTTGATTTCGATACCTATCGGCGTTGGAGCGGCGGTTTACCTTGAAGAATATGCAGAGAGGACAAAGCTTACAAAGATAATAGAAATCAACATCTCCAACCTTGCAGGCGTACCCAGTATTGTTTATGGGATACTCGGTCTTGCATTGTTTGTTCGGGGCTTGATGCTGGGCAGAAGCCTCCTTGCAGGCGCGCTCACAATGGCGCTGCTTATCCTGCCCATAATAATAATCTCAAGCCAGGAAGCAATTAGGGCTGTGCCCAGTTCAATACGTGAAGCCTCCTATGCTCTTGGTTCTTCGAAGTGGCAGACTGTAAAGCATCATGTACTGCCTGCTGCGCTGCCCGGAATACTTACAGGCAACATACTTGCGCTCTCAAGGGCAATGGGAGAAGCTGCTCCGCTTATCATGATTGGCGCGTTAACATTCATCGCCTTCACACCAGAGAGTCCTTTTGACCCTTTCACCGCCCTGCCAATCCAGATATTTAACTGGGCATCCCGTCCAAAGGCAGAGTTCCAGTACCTTGCTGCCGCAGGGATTCTTGTGCTTCTCGCTTTGCTTATTGCCATGAACGCCGCTGCCATACTCATAAGGAACAAATACCAGAGGCACATAAAATGGTAACAACTGACGCTATCGAGACGACAAATTTAAACGCATGGTACGGGAAAACACAGGCATTAAAAAACGTGAACATGAGCATAGAAGTGAACAGGATAACAGCAATAATAGGTCCAAGTGGCTGCGGAAAATCCACTTTTATAAGATGCTTAAACAGGATGAACGATTTGATAGAAGGTTTCAGGACAGAGGGTGAAATCCTGATGCACGGCATAGATATTAAAGACGCAGACCCCGTGATGCTCCGGAAAAAGGTAGGGATGGTATTCCAGAAACCAAATCCCTTCCCAAAGAGCATATACGAGAATGTTGCGTACGGTCCGAGAATACACGGGAACATGGAGAATAATGAACTGGACGCAGTCGTGGAATCAAGCCTGAAAAAAGCGGCGCTCTGGGACGAAGTAAAAGACAGGCTCGATGACAATGCCTTTGAACTGAGCGGAGGGCAGCAGCAGCGCCTGTGTATAGCGAGGGCGCTGGCGGTGGAACCTGAGGTAATACTGTTCGACGAGCCCTGTTCTGCGCTTGACCCGATTTCCACAAGCAAGATAGAAGATTTGATGACCGAACTTAAAGAAAAATATACCCTTGTCATAGTTACGCATAACATGCAGCAGGCGGCGAGGGTAAGCGATTACACAGCCTTTTTCTTAATGGGCGAGATGATAGAATTTGGAGAAACAAATCAGATATTCAAGAGACCAAAGATAAAGAGTACTGAAGACTATATTATAGGGAGGTTCGGATAATGGTCAGAGAAGCGTATCATAGGGATTTGCACAGCCTAAAGGATGAAGTGCTGGAAATGGGTAAGCTTGTGGTTGTTGCGATAGGAGATGCTGTGCTGTCTCTTAAAAATCGGGATGTAGAACTGGCTCAAAAGGCTATCGATATGGATAACGAGATCGATGCCATGTATCACAAAATCGAGGACGACTGCATGCGTCTTCTTGCACTCCAGCAGCCCATGGCAAGGGATTTGAGACTTATACTCTCAGTATTAAAAATGTCTATTGACCTTGAAAGGATGGGCGACCTTGCCTTAGAAGTTGCGGTTATTACTAAAATTACAGCCAGTGTGCCGCCTGTGAAGCCCCTGATAGATCTACCGAGAATGGCTGAGATATGCCAGCAGATGCTCACAGATACGATGAAAGCCTTTGAAAACAAGGACGTGGAGCTTGCAAGGGCAACCGCGAAGCGGGATGATGAGGTTGATGACCTTTTTGACCAGGTGAGGAGAGAACTTATCTCTTACATGATCGAGGATCCAAAAAAGATAACTGGCGCACAGCATCTGACCTTTGTGGCAAGGTATCTTGAGAGGATAGGAGACCATATAACAAATCTCTGTGAAAACGTGGTTTTCATGGTGACAGGCGAGAGGGTGGAGTTGAATTAGAATCAGAGATACTTGATTACGGTAGCGGCTGTTGCGCAGAAGAATTTAGTAAGATATTTCACCACCTCGCAGTAACCGCACTGGCGCAGTTATTTTTCCCAAAAGGATGAATTGGAATAGAATCGATAAACATAAACATTGGATGCAACATTATATTTTAAAGATAGAGGACGATTGAAATGGGTCTGAAAGAATGGATAATACCACAGGATAAACACTTTTTTAGCATGCTTGAAAATGAATCGCAAAACGTGCTTGACGGCTCGAATGCCTTTCTTGACATGCTTAAAAACTACGATAATATAAAGGAAAAACAGAAAATAATAAAGGACATCGAACACCAGGGGGACGATTTCGTGCATGAGATATTCGAAGAGCTCAATAAGTCGTTCATAACCCCAATAGACCATGAGGATATATCGGGGCTTGCCTCTGCTTTTGACGATGTGCTGGATTACATTGACGGCACAGCGACGCGCTTTGTTCTTTACGAGATAAAAAAGCCGGAAGATAACATGATAAAGCTAGCAGAAGTGCTCGTAAAACAAGCCAATGAATTGAACACTGCAATGCAGGGTCTGCGCAACATCAAGAACCCGAAGGAGATCGAAAAACGGTGCATCGAAGTGAACAGGCTTGAAAATGTGGCCGATGATATGTATAAGAGTTCAGTGGCCGGGCTTTTTAAAGGAACAGATGCGATCGAGATCATGAAGTTGAAAGAGATCTATGAACGCCTTGAGTTCGCAACAGACAAGTGTGAGGATGCTGCGAACGTCATCAGTGACATTGTGGTAAAGAATAGTTGAGAGGTGCTTTTCTGTCAGTCGTGTTGGTGATCATTAATGTTTGATGGTTTAAGTACAACTGTTATTTTAATAATCCTTGTCGCATTATTTTTTGACTTCGTGAACGGATGGAATGATGCGGCAAATTCAGTAGCTACTGTAGTATCGACAAAAGTCCTCACTCCCATAAAAGCCGTTGGTCTTGCTGCGTTCATGAATTTTATTGCTTTCCTTATTATGCCCCATGCGGTGGCGCTGACCATTGGAAAAGGAATTATCGATATATCTATAGTTACTCCCACATTGATCCTCTCAACACTGTTAGCAGCTATCTTCTGGGGTGTGTTCATGACGCAGTTTGGCTTGCCGATATCTATGAGCCACACACTGATAGGGGGTTTTATGGGCGCAGGTATAGCTGCGGGCGGGTTCCAGGTTCTAATAATGAGTGGAATAACCAAAGTCCTGTTATTTATCGTTCTG
>JBDROC010000014.1:0-3703 GCA_043810475.1 Methanobacteriota archaeon
GTAGAGGGACTTGTCCCTGATAAACGTATCCTTGCTTTTTGAGCCATAAAAACACCGTTTTAAAAAAAAGGTAAGGGATTATATACGCGGTTTGATGTCCTGGACCATGCCTGCTGCAATGGTCATACCCATATCTCGGATCGCAAAGCGACCAAGCTGTGGGATATCTTTTACCTTTTCGATACACAATGGTTTCATAGGCTTGATAACAACGATGGCTGCATCGCCAGCTTTTATGAAATCCGGGTTCTCAGCAGCGACCTGACCAGACTTGGGGTCAAGCTTCTTCAGGATTGCCGTGATCATGCCGGCGCACTGAGCGGTATGGCAGTGGATCACAGGTGTATATCCTGCCGCGATAGCTGACGGATGCTGCAGCACAACGATCTGCGCTGTGAACTCTTCAGCCACAGTGGGCGGTTTGTCTGTGTGTCCGCACACGTCGCCGCGTCTGATATCCTTCTTCTCAACGCCTCTCACGTTCCAGCCGATGTTATCGCCGGGTACAGCTTCCTTGACTTCCTGGTGATGCATCTCGATGGATTTGACTTCACCGACTGCCTTTGCAGGCATGAATATGATCTTATCTCCCGGCTTCATCTTGCCGGTCTCGACGCGCCCTACTGGCACAGTGCCTATTCCTGAGATGGTGTATGAGTCCTGCACAGGGATGCGCAGCGGTAAAGTGACCGGTTTTTCAGGCACTTTCAGCATGTCCAGCGCAACCAGCAGTGTGGGTCCGGTGTACCATTTGGTGTTCTCGCTTGGTTTTGCGAGGTTGTCTCCCTTGAAAGCTGATGTAGGGATGAAGTTCATTTCGTCAGGTTTGTAGCCTACCATCTTGAGAAGAGTCCCAAGTTCAGCTTTTACTGCATCATATCTTGCCTTATCATAGTTGACTTCATCCATCTTGTTGACTGAAATGATTAACTGGTTAATACCCAGGGTCCTTGAAAGAAATACATGTTCCTTTGTCTGTGACTGGACACCCTCTTTGGCTGCGCATACAAGAATTGCTGCATCAGCCTGCGAGGCACCAGTGATCATATTCTTTACGAAGTCCCTGTGTCCAGGGCAGTCCACGATGGTAAAATAATATTTTGCGGTATCGAATCTTTGATGCGCTACATCGATGGTGATACCCCTGTCCCTCTCTTCCTTGAGAGAGTCCATTACCCATGCGAATACGAAAGATTCTTTGCCTTTCGCTTTTGCTTCTTCTCTATACTTTTCTATAATGTGCGGCGGCACCGCACCAGTTTCAAACAATAACCGTCCTACGAGAGTTGATTTCCCGTGGTCGATATGCCCGATAACTGCTAAATTTAAATGTGGTTTCTCTGCCATAATATTTCTCCTATGATTCTTTTGAAATAATGTTTTGTGTTCGTATTGTTGTTTTGGTTTTTAAACCTTCCGTTAGTCTATGAAATCGCTCGGTTTTGGCATTTCGAGTTTAAGTCCTTTTCTCTTCCTGATATCCATTACTATATCATTGAGAATGTTGCCGGGTATTGTTTCAAAGCCTGCAAATTCAGTGCTCCACATTGCTCTGCCTTCTGTCGCTGACCTCAAATCGCCGGCAAAACCGAACAATTGTGCCACAGGGGCTTTTGCCTCGATAATAGTGGTATCGCCTTCTGATTGCATATCAAGAATAGAACCGCGTCTTCCCTGCATCTCTCGCATTGCTCCTCCCATCTGTTCCTGGGGCACATGGATGAACACTTTCTGGAAAGGTTCAAGCAATGTTGCTCCTGCCATGAGTATTGCAGCCTGGGTAGCCTGTCTTGATGCAGGTATCACCTGTGCAGGTCCCCTGTGTATTGAGTCTTCGTGGAGTTTTGCATCAATTAATTTGACCTTGACTCCCATGACCGGTTCCCTCGAAAGCGGTCCTGCCTTCATGACCTCTTCAAAACCTTCAAGTATGAGTTCCATTGTCTCGTTCAGGTACTGGATACCTTTTGTCATATCGAAAAAGACATTGCTTTCGTAGATGTGGGTTATTCCCTTTGCTTCATCCTTGCTCATCCCTGCCTTCATGAGGATATCCCTGCGCTCCACTTCCTGCTGCCTCATTGAAACCTGGTTGCTCTTTATTAGTTCGATCACCGCAGACGCCAGTGGTTCAACTTCGATGTAGAACCTGTTATGGTGGTTGGGGGACTTCCCTTCAACGGGTCCGGCATGCGACGTTACAGTTTCCCTGTAAACCACAAGCGGTTTTGAGGTAGTAATATCCACATGCTTATCTCGTTTTATTCTACCCACCACAACTTCAAGGTGCAGTTCTCCCATTCCTGCCAGCAGGTGTTCCCCTGTTTCCTGGTTGATCATTACTTTCAGAGTCGGATCTTCCTTTGCGACCTGTCTGAGCACTTCAACGAGTTTGGGCAGGTCTTTCATGTGCTTTGCTTCCACTGCCACGGTCACCACAGGTTCGCTGACATGTCTTATGCTCTCAAATGGTGTCATGCTCTTGTCTGTGGACGCGGTCGAGCCGACTATGGCGTCGGAAAGACCTGTCAATGCGACTATATTCCCGGCAGGTATCTTATCCACTTCGATACGCTCCGGACCCATGAAAATACCTACTGACTGTATCCTGTTCGCATTGGGCATTCCAGAGATGAATATTTCCTTGCCCCGCTCAAGCGTGCCAGAGAAAAGCCTGCCGCTTGCAACCTCGCCTGCATGCGGATCTGTTGTGATGTCTGTTATCATCAGAGCCACTTTGCCGTTGCGGTCAACATTTGTCATGGATTTCCCGATATCGCTTTCCTTATCGCCGTGCCATATGACCTTGATGCGCTCTTTCTGGGCATCCACCGGGCTTGGCAGGAACCGTATTATCATGTCATTCATTACTTCATGAAGTGGACATTTCTTTGCAAGTTCAGCCTGCTTATCAGCCAGGCAGTATTCTATTATTTCTTTGAAAGTGATACCCGTCTTTTTCATGAACGGGATGCTTATAGCCCAGTTATTAAGAGCAGAGCCGAAAGCTACCTTACCGATCACGGGGTCAAGTTTTAATTTTTCATATTCATCCGGTTTCAGACCCTTAACGATCTTATTTACTTTATCGATCACAAGACCAAGACGCATCTGCATATCCTGCGGAGTGAGCTTGATCTCATTTATGAGCCTGTCCACCTTATTAATGAAAAGTATCGGGCGCACGTTCTCTCGAAGCGCCTGTCGAAGAACGGTTTCGGTCTGTGGCATGGGTCCTTCCACTGCATCCACAAGCACGACCGCGCCGTCCACTGCACGCATTGCTCGCGTGACGTCGCCGCCAAAGTCCACATGACCAGGAGTATCTATGAGGTTGATAAGGTATTCTTTTCCCCCATACTCATGCACCATCGAAACAGTTGCAGAATCAATGGTAATTCCGCGTCTCTGTTCTTCTTCATCAAAGTCCATGAATAACTGCTCGCCTGCAAGCTCGGATGATATCATGCCAGCGCCGGCGAGAAGATTATCAGAAAATGTTGTCTTACCGTGGTCGATATGCGCGACCGTGCCGATGTTCCGGATGAACTCCGGTTTATCCATCAGCACTACAACGCGCTCGACCATTTTCTTTCGTCTGCCCATTATAAATTACCTCTTTTATTGTAAATTTTTGATTCACTATTATTCTAACCTATATAAACACTTTGAAAACCGGAAAAACGGCATGGGGAATCAAAAT
>JBDROC010000015.1:0-3127 GCA_043810475.1 Methanobacteriota archaeon
GATCATAGTACCCATTGTATAGGACTTCCCGTACCCGCGCTTGCCGCAGATGAGAATTGCATGAGGTCTCAGAGCATCGATACAGACATCAGCTCCAAGTGATTTATCAAGCGCCAGGTACCGCCCGATGTTGAGCATGCCGGAAGCAGCGTCTGCGTCCCTTCGCCCGAGCACGTATTGTTTCAGTGTAATACCGGATCTTTTTAGATCCTGTGCTGTGATGTCCTCCATGAAAGTCAGATAGTAACGCTTAACTTAATTTTATTCATGTACATGGGATATTGAGTATTTTGTAGAGGGAAACTATTTAAATTAGTTTCCCTATAGATAATACTATGATAAAAAGGGAGACATGGATAAAGGTAATAAAGGACTTCTATGAGTTCAAATTGCCTGTGATGGTGGAAAGAGATATCAAAGTCTCAGAACCTCTCATAAAAAGAGCAGTATCGATAATAGGCCCAAGAAGAACAGGTAAAACATATCTCATGTTCCAGGTCATAAAAGCTCTCCTTAAGAAAAACACAAAAAAAAGCAGGCTTCTTTATATCAATTTTGAAAGCGATCTGCTTGTTGGCTGCGAGCTATCGGATTTGAGAACCATGCTTGAATTTTTTTTTGAAATTTATCCGGAGAACAAGAACCTGAAAGTCTTCCTTTTCCTTGACGAAGTCCAGGTCGTATCAGGGTGGGAAAAATTTGTCCGCACCATGATAGATAGCGAAAACATTCAGGTATACATCAGTGGCTCCTCCTCAAAGCTCCTTTCAAAAGAAATTGCTACGGGTTTAAGAGGAAGAACCATCCCTTATTATGTTTATCCCTTCAGCTTCAGGGAGTTCCTGAGAGCAAAAAGTTTTAAAATGGATAAATACCTCTCCACATCACAGAAAGCCCTGATGCTTAACCTTCTCGATAAATTCATGAAAGGGAGCTATCCTGAGGCTGTGTTTTTTGAGGAAGAGAAAGAAAAGATCCTGAAGGAGATACTGGACGTTACAATATACAGGGATGTGGTTGAACGGTTCAAAGTAAAAAATATCAAGGTACTGAAATTGCTCCTGAGAAATCTGATTGCCTCCAATTACTTTTCAGTTCACAGGTTTTACAAATACCTGAAGTCAATGGGGATAAAGGTCAGTAAAAATACGCTATACACCTATATCGACAATTTTTCAGATGCAATGGTGCTGTATATGCTGCGAAACTATTCCGAATCTTACAAAAAAATAGAGCAGACAATCCCTAAACCTTACTTTGTCGATAACGGCTTGCTGGTCGTGAACGGGATCGAGAGTAAAGGCAGGCTTATGGAAAATGCGGTTTTCCTGGAACTTGTCAGGAGAGGCTTAGCTACTGACAGCAGCCTGTTCTATCATGACTCAGGCAAAGAGGTTGATTTTGTTTTGAACGAGAAGGGAAAAATCACACGCCTGATACAGGTATGCTACGATATAGAGGATTTCAATACAAAAGAGAGAGAATTGAGCGCGCTGGTGAAAGGAGGGGGTGAGTTGAAATGCAGCGATTTGATGGTGATAACCTATGATTATGAGGATGTGGAGGAATATAAAGGGTGGAAGATTAAATTTGTACCGGTGTGGAAGTGGCTTATAGAATGATTACTAATTTTACCCCATCATCGCCTTCTCCAATCCCTCCATCGCGATCTTATTCAACCGCTGCGCCCTCTCTTGTGTCTTACCCTCAGAAAACACCCTGACCTTGGGCTCTGTCCCGCTCGCCCTTACCAAGAACCAGTCGTCCTCATAGTCCACGCGCACTCCATCCATATCGGTAAAATGTTCATAATCCTGCGGGATTTCCGTCTTCAGCCTGTCCAGTATCGCCTGCAGCTTAATGCCTTCTGGCAGCGTCTTTGCATCCTTTATCTGATAGTATTTCGGATACGACGCCACAAGTTCTGAAAAGTTCATATCTTCCTTAGCCAATATCCCTGCCATCACTCCAGCCAGCATCGGACCCTCGCGGCTCCACTCAAGCAGCACAGAACCGTGCTCTTCAAGTCCCACCTGGGCGCCGCACATGAGTTTTGCCTGCGCAAGGTAAGGCTCACCCACCGGCGTATATATGACCTGCGCGCCGAGGGATTCTGCAACGTCTTTTATGAGATTTGAGAATGCGATTGTCACTGCAATTAACTTTTTTTTGTCGCTGCTTTGTCGCAGCACATGATCTGCTATAATAGCTGCGCTCACATCTCCCTGGACGAATTTCCCATTTTCATCGATGAAAGCGGTCCTGTCGCCGTCGCCGTCGTGCGCCACGCCCATGTCAGCTTTTTCTGATCTCACAAGTTTCTTGAGCTTTTCAAGGTTCACATCCGTTGGCTCTGGATTTCTTTCCCTGAACATGCCGTCGTATTTGCAGTTGAACCTCACCACTTCATGCCCCAGCCGTTCAAGGGTCTCCGGGGTCACTGTGGACGCAGAGCCACCGCCGCCATCCACAACGATTTTCATCGGCTTTGCAGGAAAGAGCTTATGGACGTACTGGATTATGTGGGCGCGGTACCTGTCAGCCGCCTTGCTGTCTGCGATCTTTTTTCCTTTTTTTGCAACAGCCATTAGGTCTCCAAAATAAATATTCTCAATGGCAAGGTCTTCTTCAGGAGAGAATCCTCTCCCGCTTTTACTCAAACATTTTATGCCATTGTATTCTGGAGGGTTGTGCGATGCTGTTATCATCACGCCAGCGTCAGCCTGCCGCGCTATTTCAAGCGACAAGGCGTTCGGAGTGATTATGCCCAGGGTAAGTGCATTGCACCCGTGTTCTGTTATCCCATCGATGAGTACCTCTTCAAGCATGTCAGAGGAGATGCGGGGGTCTTTTCCAATGGCAATGGTCTTTCCCTCTCCAAGATACAGCGCCAGCGACGCGCCCACCCGTTTAACTTTATCTGCGTCAAACCCTTCATTCACTATGCCGCGAAAGCCGAATGTACCGAAGAGTTTTTTCATTCTGCGCATCTTTTTATAATCATCAAATTTCTTTGTGAACTTTTCGCAAGGCATGTGAACAGAATATGCTTTAATTGTATTAAAATTAACTTAAAAGCCTTGAAAAGGCAGGGGCATGGATAGGATGGCTGGCTGCTGGGGGTATG
>JBDROC010000016.1:0-3808 GCA_043810475.1 Methanobacteriota archaeon
TGGCAGTCCTTCAATAAGTATTGGGTCTTTGAGTCTGGGTTTTTTGGACCTTATAATGGTTGTTTTTATCATCACACTTACCTCTGTTTGGCTATTCTTCTGTATTTCCCGTATCTATCCTCAAGAGAGAAACGTGCCGGCAGTGAATAGTTTGTAGTATTACCGCACAGGGGACATATCTCTCTCAGAGTATATCTGCCGCAAGAACATCGTCTTATTTTGGATACCATAACATACCAAATATTCCAATTATATTCTGATCAGGTTTTTTCTTCCGTATGTCTGTGGAACTCACCTGTCCCACCTGCATTTTCGATAATTTCAATTGCCGTCTGTGCTGATTTTTTAAGAAAATTTTCAGCTTTTTTATAATCCGGAGCTATTACACGCATCCTGTATCGTGGCGAACCAGTATATGTGATTTCGATACTGAGCTCTTCTCCTTTTATTTCTCCAGCGGCGTTCAATGCCTTCTTTATATGTTCGATCCCGTCAGGCAAGGGGCAGGTAAGGTCAACGTATCCTGCAATCTCGACCTGAGGTTTTTTCAGGTTCTCTTCAGCAACCTTTTTTACCATTTCGGCGAATTGCTTATCAACGCCAATGCTTGTAAGAAAAGAGGTCCCGCTGATCCTTGATTTTTCAAAAACCGAATAAACACTGCCGAACTTTTCATAAAACAGTTTGATCAATCCATTCAGTTCTTCAGTACCTGTTTTTGTAGTGCTGGCAACGAATTGTATCCATTTCTCAGCTTTCTGTTCGTTCTTCCACTGCTGTATCTTTTCACGGCGCTGGTGTTCATTAACATCTTTCAGCGACAGGTCTATATGGTGTTTGCTCTCATCAACGTAAAGCACTTTACAAACTATCTTCTGACCTTCCCTTACATGGTCTCTTATGTATTTGACCCAGCCAGAGGCAACCTCTGAAATGTGGATCAAGCCTTCTTTATGTCCGTATTCATCCAGTTCTACGAACGCACCGAAATCGGTGACCTTTTTCACAGAGCAAACGACAAGTTCATCCTCTTCAGGCCACCCGCTTTTCTCCATTACTCGATAACCTCGATTATCTGCGTTTTTACGAACGCCTTTCCGCCTGTGGGTTCAGAAAGTGTTCTCCCGCATACAAGGCAAGTGACGGGTTTACTTGCACATCCGAAAATGACCTGCTCGTTCTGACAGTCATTGCATTTTACCTTTAAAAATCTGCTCTTTGGTTCCATATTCAGCTCTCCACAAGCTCAAATTTTCCTGCCCTGAAGCATTTTCTGATATGTGCTTTCTTGCATGTTGAACATCTGTACCTGAGGTTGATCCTCTTTGTGGGTTTGTCCCCACCAGGCACTTTTGAGAATTTCCCTGAGTTGCCTATTCCTGTATGTCTGTATTTTTGCCGTGTTATTCGGGTTAATGTCGATGCCTGTCCCTTTTTTACCCTTTCCACTACATGCGGCGTATGGGCTTTGCAGTAAGGACAGTATGTATTGAATTTTTTGGGTATTTTCATGATGATCACCTTTTAACAGAGATCTGGATAGCCACATTGCGGTTTATTAATGCTTTAGCATTCACAGCCGATAGAACTGCAACATCTTCTTTTGCCAGCGTGTAGTTGCGTCCGTCGGCTCCAACAAATGTCGGGATATCTTTTAGCAGACGCACCACAATGTACTCTTTATTTATATCCTTTGTGCCTTCGGAACTGGTTTCTTTTGGCTCGTTATATCTGCTTACCTGTGGTTGCAATGGAACAGCCTGCTTTTCTTTTTTGATGAAAATACGTTCCATAAGTTCGCTGCGGTATCCTGTCATCAATTGAAGGAGGTTATTATAGAATTCCCTCTCACCAGGTGTCATTGAGTCGATCTCTTTCTGATCCTTGGGTTTTGATGATGAATGAAGGGATGCCAGGTTGATGATCTTGGCTGTACGCCGTTCCACGATATTATCTATGGCTTTGCGGGCGGTCTTGAGTTCATCTTCCAGAATTGCATATTTTGTGCTGTATATGTCATCGATCTTTCTTTTTTCTTCTTCAAGTTCGCGTATCTGTGCAGCTACGGTTTCGTAAAAGCCACTCTCAAGCGGTACAAGTTTTGACCTTGTTTTTCGTTCATCCCTTAAAATATCGTTCAGTTTGATTCGTGAGCTATCAGGCATATTCAGCGGCTCCCCTGCACATGAGGTATATTCCGGCGTATTCAGGTACGATATTGATACCTTCCTCGACTTTAATACTTTTTCCTTTCATCTCGACAAGGGCATTCTGGGGTTTTAGAGGTGGGATTACCTCTATCTGTATCTCCCTCTCACTGAAAACCACAGCATCACGAAGGGGTTCGAATGTCTTGAATTCAGAAAACGTGAGCGGGACAACGCGCATCCCCGAGCCTCCATGAAGCGAGGATGGCATGCGGATGAGGCGCCGGATGTCGGCTGTGACGGGTTCGTCTGTATGACCACCACCCAAATGAACAATGCTGTCATGAACTGCCTGATCTACAATTGCTTCAAAAATGTAAGTTATATCGGGGAAGTCAATTTTTCCTTTCTCTATCATATCCATGGCCCTGGATTTTTGTGATAACTTTTTGATTTGTTTTAATTTTACAATCGCTTCATGCCTAAAATTCCAACGATCATTTAATACCAAGATATCCTTTACTCTTTCCTCTGAATATCCCACTTCTTCTGCAATTTTATGCAATCCAATTTTTTTATTTTCATTTTTCAATTGAATTACCCAATTTACAATCTCCTCCGAAAACTTATGTATAGATGCAATTTTAAAATTATAATTCTTGATTAATTTTTCAATTTCATCTATGGCTTCCTCATCATTTTTTGTTGAAATATCTTTTAAGAAATGAATTAAGTAAAGACTTATCCGTTTTCCCCACCCATAATCAAAAGAGCTTATTCTCTTTGAGGATTCAATCTCTGTTTTTGGAAATCTTCCGGAATCAATAACTACACGCTTTTCAGGCTCGAAGAAATATTCATATTTCAATCCCGTCCCGCTCAAATAATCCACTATATCTCGCCTCTGTGCGCTCTCAAGCGTCAGAACCCTCGGATCATGCACATGGATGTGGTACCCGCGCCCGCCCGAGAACGCCACCCGGATATTCTCCTCATTGAACCCGAAGTCCTCAAGCAGGAAATCAAGAAGCTTTCCAGTTTCAGATTTCACATTCGCAAGCATCCCGGCATACGACCTCACCATCTGCGGGAGGTGGTCAGCATCAAGATCAAATATGAGATCTGCGCCCTCCCACTTTTTCTCCTTCATGGTGCCTGCGCCGGGGAACTGGTAATAAGCAGCGGAATGATACACATGCGCCGGAACCATGCCCCGCAGATATTCGATCGCCTCGCCTTCTGAAGAAAAAGCCCTGTGGCGGCGCATCACGACCTCTGGTAATTCGTCAAAAAAAATAAAACCCCATTCACGCCTTTTGAAATCATGGGGCAGAGGGGGTTCTGAAGAATTATAATAATCCCCGAACCTTTTGCGAAGATAGCTCTTTGTCCTGAAGTTCACGAGGTTTTATTGGCGTATAAGCTTAAAATCATATTTATTTTCGGTCTCGAATTATTCACAGACAGTTTTATATTTTAGAAGGTACTCTTATTATTAGTGACGTTATGAAAAGATCGAAATCAGCATTAGCTTTAATATTCATTGGAATGCTAATTATTTTATTTTCTTCGTATGCAGCTACTGCCACCCCTTCGGTTTATAAGGTCTGGGTAAATGACTATTACGGGTTCTATCAGGTGCGTAATATTGAGCCAGGCAA
>JBDROC010000017.1:0-4132 GCA_043810475.1 Methanobacteriota archaeon
ATCCGCGTCATCCGTGTTCGATTTAGTCTAAATTGAAAATTCTCAAAAAACCATTGCCTTTCTATGAAACGATATCTATCGAGCCAGTTAAATTCTTTAACCAATGACAGATGAAATGGAATTAATGCTCCTATTTCATGGACAGATTATCGATGAATTGAAGTTGGGGTTAAATAAGAGTGTAACCTAAATTATATTGTGGAAATCCCTGTGATATGAAAGGTTTGCGGAGAGTTCATATCGATAAATCATTCGTTCTTGTTTTTGAGATAATTGACGCAGATGAAAAAGTGATTTTCCTGGATTTCGACCATCATGATAATATTTATTGAGTGGTGAGTTCGTTTCGAGTTCGCTGTGAGTTAGTTGTTAATTCTTAATAAAAAGGGTGAGAGGACTAACCCTTTATCCTCTTCAGCCTGAACGTATTCTCTCGTTCCATTTCCTCAAGCCGCAGCACGATAAAGTCCTTCGCATCAGAAAGCTCAGGTATCACCTTGAACTCAAGCGCGTTAACCCTGCGCTTTGTCTTCTCTATGTCCTCAAGCAGCTTTTTCATTGTGGTCTCGATCTCTGCTGCAAGGATGATCTTCTCAACAAGTATCTCATAGGCATCCACTGCTTCATCAATGCGCGAGCTTGTTCCTATGATGCCGTACCCGTGTTCATTAAGACCCTTGTGAACACTTGAAGCTTCGATCTTTGGCACCACAACACCCATTACGTTCCTGCTCACAAGCTCAAGCTTTGGAGTGTCCTTGAGGGCAAAAGCTGTGGATTTTACCACAACCACACCTTCTACGGACTTCGCGATCGCCAGTTTCAGTGATGCAATTGCGAACTGCTTTTCCATCTCTGCCCTTACGTCCTTTGCTTTCTCAAGTATCGCGAATAATTCAAGTATCAGCCCATCGCGCTTCATTTTCAGAAGTTTGTGCCCACTCTGGCTAAGCTTGATCTTCTTCTTGAGTTCGATAAGCTCAGAACGCGTGGGCTTGATATTGTCCTTTATTGCCATACTACTCTTTCTTTGCCTTATGGGCAGGATGGTATTTCTGGATGTACTTGTTATCGATCCTTGTAAGCTGCGCCTCTGGCAGTGATGCGAGAAGTTCCCAGCCAAGGTCAAGTGTGGTCTCGATATCCCTGTTCTCGTCCACGCCCTGGCGCACGAATCTGTCCTCGAACATGTCAGCGAACTCAAGGAATTTCTTGTCCCTTTCAGAGAGTGCGTCCTTGCCTACTATCGCCACAAGCCCCCTCAAGTCCTTGCCTTCTGCATAAGCTGCATACAACTGGTCTGAGACTGCCTTGTGGTCTTCTCTTGTCCTTGAAGCTCCGATGCCTGAGTTCATAAGTCTTGAGAGTGATGGAAGCACGTTGACTGGCGGATAAATGCCTTTCCTATGCAATTCCCTTGAGATAACGATCTGACCTTCGGTGATGTATCCTGAGAGGTCAGGGATGGGATGCGTGATATCATCGCCAGGCATTGATAATATGGAGAACTGGGTCACAGAGCCCTTTCTTCCTTTAATGACACCGGCGCGCTCGTACAGCGAGGCAAGGTCAGTGTACATGTAACCTGGATAACCGCGCCTTCCTGGCACTTCTTCCCTTGCAGCGCCCATCTGACGCAGCGCTTCGCAATAGTTAGTGATATCTGTAAGAATAACGAGAACATGCATATCGTGTTCGTATGCAAGATACTCAGCCGCTGTGAGCGCAAGTCTGGGTGTGATAAGCCTCTCGACGGCAGGGTCATTTGCAAGATTGAGGAACACCACTGCCCGCTCAAGAGCGCCTGTGCGTTCAAAGTCGCGCATGAAATACTGGGCTTCCTCATTGGTGATACCCATTGCTGCGAACACCACTGCGAACTGCTCCTGTGAGCCTCGCACTTTTGCCTGCCTTGCTATCTGAAGCGCTATTTCGTTGTGCGGAAGACCTGATCCCGAGAAAATAGGAAGTTTCTGTCCGCGAACGAGCGTGTTCATTCCATCTATTGTGGAAATGCCTGTCTGGATGAATTCCTTTGGGGGAAGACGTGCGTAAGGATTGATAGCTGCGCCTGTGATCTCAAGCCTGTCCTCCGGAACGATGCGAGGTCCTCCGTCAAGTGGTTCACCAGATCCTGAAAGTATCCTTCCGAGTAGGTTTTTCGAGACCGGGAGTTTGATGGTCTCGCCTGTGAACTTAACCCTTGAATCTCTGTTAAGTCCGCCAGCGCCCTCGAAAACCTGGACTACTACTATGTCTTCTGAGGTATCAAGTACCTGTCCTCTCTTAGTCGAGCCGTCAGGGAGTGTGATAATGACAAGTTCGTTATATCCCACAGGTTCTGTCTTTTCAACAAAGATGAGCGGTCCTGCGATCTCTCTTATTGTCTTGTATTCCTTGGTCATGTTACTTGCCTCTGAGCTTCTTGAACTCTTCATCCATGCTCTTTAAAATAACGCCAAGCGCCGCGTCAAAGTCCTTCTCGAATTTGACCTTTGCAAGGTCGTCCTTTGATTTTGATTTCATGATATCTTCGATTTGAACTCCACCTTCAAGAGCTGACTGTGCCATGTTGCCCCATTTTGTAATGGATTTAAGCAGTTTGTACTGCTTATCCATGGGACAGAATGTATCAACTTCATGGTATGCGTTCTGCTGCAGGAAATATTCCCTTATCATGCGAGCTATCTCCAGCGTAAGCTGCTGGTCTTCAGGTAGAGCGTCAGAACCGACCAGTTGAACGATCTCCTGGAGTTCTGATTCTTTCTGCAACAGTTCCATTGCATCGTCCCTGAGTTTTAACCATTCAGGGGAAACGTTCTCCTTATACCAGTCTCCAAGTACTTTTGTATATAATGAATAGCTATTGAGCCAGTTGATCGCGGGGAAATGCCTCCTCTGCGCAAGCTTAGCATCAAGCGCCCAGAATACCTTGACTATACGCAGCGTGTTCTGGGTGATGGGTTCTGAAAAATCCCCGCCCGGTGGTGAAACCGCGCCTATGACAGTAATCGAGCCTTCTTTTCCGCAAAGGCTCTGCACTCTGCCTGAACGCTCGTAGAACTCTGACAATCTTGCTGCAAGATAAGCCGGATAACCTTCCTCGCCAGGCATCTCTTCAAGCCGTGATGAGATCTCCCTCATTGCTTCTGCCCATCTCGAGGTTGAGTCTGCCATCAATGATACATCGTATCCCATATCACGGTAATACTCGGCGATCGTAATACCTGTATAAACCGATGCTTCCCTGGCTGCCACGGGCATATTGGAAGTATTTGCGATGAGCACTGTCCTTTCCATCAAAGGTCTTCCAGTCTTTGGATCTTCAAGTTCAGGAAATTCGTTAAGAACATCTGCCATTTCGTTTCCGCGCTCGCCGCATCCTATGTATACCACTATCTCTGTATCGCTCCACTTTGCAAGCTGCTGCTGCGTAACGGTCTTGCCGCTCCCGAACGGGCCGGGAATAGCTGCAGTCCCGCCTTTTGCCACAGGGAAAAGACCATCAAGTATCCTCTGTCCAGTGATGAGAGGTTTATTAGGTGTGAGCTTCTTGCCGACAGGTCTTGGTTTCCTGACAGGCCATTTCTGCATCATCGTGAGTTTCTTACCGCCGGTAAGTGTGCAAACAACCTCGTCAACTTTGAACTTGCCTTTCTTTATTTCCTCGACCGTTCCTGACATGTCTGGAGGTACCATTATCCTGTGTTCGATGTTCTGGGTTTCCTGGACTGTTCCAATTATGTCGCCGCCTTTTACTTTATCCCCTTTCTTTGCCGTGGGGACAAAATCCCACTGCTTTTCACGGGATAGACCATCAGCGAAGACCCCGCGTTTGATAAAGTCACCCATTGTGGCTTTCAGAACCGGAAGGGGGCGCTGGATGCCGTCATAAATGCTCTCGAGAAGACCGGGGCCGAGTTCGACCGAAAGCGGCATTCCTGTGTTCTCCACGGGTTCGCCGGGTCTTATACCTGAGGTCTCTTCATAGACCTGAACTGTGGATTTGTCGCCTTCTATACCGATTACCTCACCCATCAATCCTTCATTTCCGACTTTGACCACATCGAACATACTGGTATTTAAACCGCTTATGATGACAACTGGTCCAGAAATTCTATAAATTTTACCG
>JBDROC010000018.1:0-5417 GCA_043810475.1 Methanobacteriota archaeon
TTGCTGCCGACGCATGTTACAGTAGGATTGCCCCAAATGGAGGGGGTAGCATATTTTTGCAATTTGTGATGCGACTTTCATGTCGCGACGCGTCATCCGTGTTCTATTTCATACCAGGCAGAGGACACCGAGAAATAATAACTCTGCGCCTCCGCGTCTCTGTGGCTATTTTGCGTTTTGATTTAACAACACCAAAGGATTTTACACCCACGACAACTTAATAATGTAAAACCCATATAATGCATAAGATCAGCATGGCGAAGAGAATTATCCGCAGGAGAATATAATGAAAGTCGCGTGGGGCATCACAGGCGCCGGGCATTTCCTGCGTGAAAGTTTTGAGGTTTTCAAAAAACTGAAAAAATCAAACCCTGATATAAAAGTGACAACTCTTGTCTCACGGGCAGGTGAAGAGGTGGTCAAGATGTATGGGCTGGAGAATGACCTGAACTTCATATCTGACGGCTCATACCTTGAAGAGATCTTTCTTGAAAGCGGGCAGGGGGCAAGCGTCCCAAAGACTGGAAGGTTCCTCCTCGGGAGATATGATGCCCTCATAATATCTCCTGCAACTTCCAACACTACAGCCAAGATCGCCTGTGGGATAGCTGATACCCTTATAACAAATGCTGTGGCGCAGGCGGCGAAGGGCGGCGTACCTGTTTATATCGTCCCCGTAGACATTGCAGGAGAGATAGAATCCAGAATGCCGTTTTTCATCGACAGGGAGATCTGCATGAAATGCGAAATATGTCCCCCGGCGGATAATTGCCCGGAACATGCAATAACAGACCAGATCGACCTGCTAAAGTGCAATGGATGCGAAAGATGCGTGAGCCTTTGCAGCTTCGGCGCGATAAGGGGTGGGATTGTCAAACTCAAAGTCCGTGACATTGATGCGAAGAACGTAAGTCTTTTACGAGAGCTTGAAGGGATTACGGTGATTGAAAATCCTCAAATGATTTTTGATCTTGCTGCAAAAACCATGCAAAAATTGAAGTACTAAAGAATATAAAAGGAGAGGATTATAGAGGTCATATCTTGTTTCCTAATAAAAAAGTTCAGACATTAATAGGTTCGCGTATACAGGTTGAGATGAAAGGAGATAAAAATACCCTTGAAGGAAAGCTTGAGAGTGTTGATGATAACCTGAATTTGCATCTTATTGACACTTTTGAGATCGCAAACGGGGCAAAGTCACGTTCTCTGGGTTCGGTAGTTTTAAGAGGCAATAATATTATTCTACTGTGCCCTGTAGGGGAATAGAATGGAAATTGAAGAGAAAGTCCTTAAATTAATAAAATCCAGAAAAAAAGGCATCCTGCAGAACGAGTTATGGAAAAAGGCCGAGATTGACCGCAGGAAATGCTCACGAATCGTTGATAAATTAGAAAAAGAAGGGATAATAGTCAGGGAACCGGAATCCACCCGGGGCACACGGACTTACCGCATTACATTAGCCGTGAAAAAGGAGAAGGAGAAGGTCAGGGATTTCAGGTTGTTGCTTGTCAAAGATATGTTCGCCCCATGCACCGGCTGCGCCATTGAATGCGCGCCTGAACAGTGCATACCGCTTTCTGAATGGGTTTTCCATCTTATTGAAGAACAGTAAGTCATCATCCCTTGTAATAGGGCTCCCTCCTCAGGACTGCCTTTCTGAGTAGCTCTTTAATTTCCTCCGATGAAGCCCCATCTTTAATTTCTATCAGGTTATCATTTCTCATAAGGCAGGGTTTCAACTTTCCGCTCGAAGTAACCCTCAACCGATTGCAGCTTGCACAAAAGCGTGAGTTGTCAATAGGTCTTACAAGTTCAACCTCAACCCCATCTATGAAATATTTTTTTCTCCTGTGCATCTCCCGTTCGATCACACGTGAAGCTCTCGATTCCAGCATTCTTTCCACGCTGTCGATATCTACCATGAACTTGCTTATACCCCTGAAATTCATGAGCTCGATAAGCTGGAGTATCACGCTACCGTCGTACCTGCCTACGAAATTGATAGCATCATCGATCTCGCTGTGGTTGATGCCTTTAAGAAGGACCATATTGAGTTTGACCGGAGTCAATCCCGCATCTATCGCCGCATCAATTCCTTCTATTACTCTGGGGAGCATATTCGGATAACCTGTTATGGCTCCGTAATGCTCCTTATTGATAGAGGGAAGGCTCACGTTCACCCTGTCAAGACCGCTCTCCGCAAGTGATGCCGCGCGATGTGAAAGCAGCACTCCGTTCGTGGTGGCTGATATGTTTTTTAAGGCTGGAAGCCCTGCCAGTATCTCCTCAAAATCCACTCTCATGAGCGGCTCACCTCCTGAGAACTTCACTTTATCTACCCCGAACAGAGACGCAGCCGTGACTATTCTTGCGATGGTCTCAGGAGTCATTTCCTGTGCAGGCGCCTGGTTTTCCCCTTCCTGATGGCAGTAAATGCATTTCAAGTTGCACTTTTTCGTTATCGAGATACGCAGACTTTTTATGACCCGACTGTAATTGTCCGTAAGCGTGTTATTCATGAAAGTTGTTTTCCCTGTATATTGATATCACGTTCCAATATTAACTTTTTCTCAGACTGACACTCGGAATAATCCAGTTTCCATTTTCTGTATGTTGAATTTCACGTCCAGGAATTGTTCTGTGACCCAAATGTTGGTCCTGGTGTGAAGGGAGATCTTCCTTGTTATGAAAGAACCACCTCCGGCTAATGCCATATATGGAATTAACTGGTCAGCCAGATAGACGTCAACTCCTGCTCTTGATTTTAATTCAGAAAGTAACACCTCTGCCGCTAAACTCCCAACTTTTTCGGCTGGCAGCCCGGGTTTTCCAAGCGCACTCCCTCCCACCCATCCGCACCAAAGCGTCAGCCCGCTTCCAGTTGACAGGTTATCTCCTTTCACGACTGTGATCCGGGTATCATATCCCTCCTGCTTGAGGATTTCCTGGGCAGACGACGCCTGTCTTTGAGCAACGTGGACAGGAAGATTTGAGGAGTGGGAGATACCCTGGACAAAATCGCATGCATTATTTTCAAACACTGTTCTTTTTAATTTCGCCGGAGTTATTGCAGCTTCGACGCGGCCTTTGCCTCTTGGGTAGTATCCTCTGCGTTCAAGGCGGATGATGCAGTCATATCCCATTCGTGAAAACGCGCCAAGTGTGACAAAGCGCATATAATCGATCGTAGGTGACCATGAAACATCAGTTCCACCTGAGATTTTAAATTTAACCATATCAGGAGAATGAAGCGCTATGGGCATCAAACACTGCAGGAGAAGCGTTATGCTCCCTGCTGTGCCGATATCGATATCATATATACCCCCTTTTATTTTCCCGGGTGTGAAGGTAAGGGCAGTGGAGTGAAGCGCACAACCGCTAACTTTCCCATCGCAAAGGGCAGCGGCGCTCTCCACGGCTTTTACATGCTGCGCCGAAAGTCCTGGTTTTGGCCTCATCTTCCGGATATCATTTATTTCAACAGGTTCTCCTGTTACTGCAGAAAGCCCCACGGCAGTCCTTAATATCTGCCCCCCGCCTTCACCATAAGATCCGTCAAGCTTCATAAATGACCATATAGTCGGGATGATTATTGAGGTTTTTGTGAAAAGTAAACGAGCGGGTCGGGGAGTGGGAGTGGGGGGTTAGTTAAAAAAGTTTGCCTACCCGCTCGTTACCATAATTATGATTATCATAATATATATAGTTTATTGCATGCCAATGTATTTTAAATACATGTTACCTAATATAAGGGATAAAGGAGGCTTTGCTATAGAGGAAAAATCGTCTGAACTGAAACCCATAAAAGCAGCTTATGCTGTCCTGGGTAGCGGCGGCATAGGCCTTGCTCTTGCCAATGAACTCGAAACAAGAGATAAAAATATCATTCTTATAGATAAGGATGCAGCAAAGGTAGATACATTAAAAGAGCAAAACCTCAATGCGCTGCAGGGCGATATAGGTGAAACAGATATTTTTGGTAAATTCGACCTTAAATACCTCAAAGCTGTTTTTATCATGAGCTCTGATATCAAAGCGAATAAAAGTGCTATTAATTATATAAAGAAAACAGCGCCAGATGTTCAGGTTATTACAAGAGCAAATGATAACCAGCAAAAAGAAGAGCTGGAAGCAGAAGGAGCTGATCTTGTAGTCCTCCCGTCAAAACTCCCGCATAAGTCCATTGCCCTGGCAATAGTCCATTATATAGAGAAAAACACATCGGTAAAAATGGCAAAAGACCTGAAAAAATTGATCGCCTCGGTAGGGGACGGGAAGTTCGCTATCGTAGTCCATAACAATCCTGACCCGGACGCGATCTCAAGCGCAATGGGTTTGAAAGAGATTGCAGGCAGCGTGGGGGTGAAGGCAGAGATCCATTACAAAGGAAGTATAGGTCATCATGAGAATAAGGCATTCGTCAATCTGCTGGATATCGAATTAGATCAGTCAACAGATCTTAAGGTCTCGGATTATAAGAAAATAGCCATGATCGAATGCTCAACCCTGGGTACGAACAATATGCTTCCCCCTGGCACCCAGGTCAGCATAGTAATAGACCACCATCAGGCAGAGATCGAAGATATAAGGGCTGAATATGTTGATATAAGACCCAACATCGGCGCGACAGCAACCATTATGACAAAGTACCTTCAGGACCTTGATATACCGATCAATACAGAGCTTGCCACAGCCCTTTTATATGGGATCAAGGTGGATACTGACGATTTCCGCAGGAACACAGACCCTGCAGACCTGATAGCTGCGGCGTATCTTTCCCCACTTGCGAACAACGACATTCTGAGCAGGATAGAGACGCCCAGCAGGTCGATAGAGGAAATTGAGATCCTTGGGGATGCCATAAAAAATAGGGAAATAAAGGGCAGCTACCTGCTCTCGAACGTAGGGCCCATACACAATAGAGATGCTCTGGCGCAGGCGGCGGATTATCTGCTCACCCTGGAAGGGATCACCACAACCATCGTTTTCGGCCTGGGAGAGGAACATATATACATTTCTGGAAGAAGCCGAGATGTCCGTATCAACATTGGAAAGGTGATGCAGGACGCTTTCGGTTCGGAAAAGGGCGGGGGTCATGCAATGCTTGCAGGTGCACAGATACCGCTCGGGGTGCTTGGCGGAACAAAGGATAAGCAGACACTCATGAAACTCGCAGAAGAGGTTGTGGTAAAGCGGCTGCTTTCTGTCATAGGCATACAGAAAGAGCCTGAGTAAGACTCTGGATTTTCCAGAATAATTATGTATTACCTTTACAATTAGTACCCAACATGCAGGACGAGTATCAACTTGATTATTTCAAAGAGAATGGCTTCGTGCGAAAAACATGCCCGAAGTGCAAAACGAACTTCTGGACAAGAGATACAGATACAGAGTTCTGCGGAGACCCGCCCTGTGTT
>JBDROC010000019.1:0-2608 GCA_043810475.1 Methanobacteriota archaeon
TCCATTCCTACCATCAGTCCCTTGCCGCGTATCTCTTTTACATAATCCTTATCGAGAGCTTTGAGCTTTTTCATTAGATATTCGCCAAGTTCTCCAGATCTCGCGACAAGCTTTTCTTTTTTGATCACTTCAATATTGGCAAGGGCTGCAGCACATGAAAGAGCATTTCCGCCAAAAGTGGAGGCGTGGTCTCCGCGCCCGAAATTCGCCGCCACTTCTTCCCGCGCAAGCATTGCGCCCATGGGGAATCCTCCGCCCATGGCTTTAGCAAGCGTCATGATGTCTGGTTCGATGCCTGAATGCTCCCTGGCGAACCATTTTCCTGTCCTGCCAAAGCCTGTCTGCACCTCATCAAGTATCATTAATGCGCCAGTTTCATCGCATATTTCCCTTACTTCCATGAGATACCCATCAGATGGGATTATCACGCCGGCTTCTCCCTGCACTGGCTCGAGTATGACGCCTGCAGTGTCTTCTGTTATAGTTGCCCTGATAGCGTCAGCATCGTTGTACGGGACGAAAACCGCAGGAGCGAGCGGCTCAAATGGTTTTCTGTATTTTTCCTTGTGCGTTACCGAGAGTGCTCCACGCGTCCTCCCGTGGAACGCATGTTCTGCTGCGATAAATTCTTTTTTACCTGTGGCTTTTCGTGCAAGTTTCAGAGCACCTTCCACAGCCTCAGCTCCCGAGTTGCAGAAGAATACCCTGTCCATCTCCGTAAGTTTTACAAGCTCCTCTGCCAGGAGCGCCTGCTGCTCTGTATAATAGAGGTTGGATACATGTATCAATTCCTCAGCCTGCTGTTTTATTGCTTCCACAACTGCCGGATGGCAGTGTCCCACGTTATTTACTGCTATTCCTGCCACGCAATCAATATACTCTTTTCCGTTTACATCTGTCACCACTGCCCCGTAAGCCTTTTTTATTGCTATGGGCTGGCGGGTATAGGTGTTGAATATATATTTATCGAATTTCCCGACTATATCATCGTAATTAAGTGCCATATCTATCCCAGGTGTTATTTTGCGCCCACGGTATCAAAAAGGCTCACCTCATCGTTCATCACTGTTTCGGTGGGATGGACGACTATGCCTTTTTCCTGTATTTCGTAGGGATGCAATGTGTCATCATGCTTGACGCCTCGCATCTTTAATATTTCGATTGCTCTCATGCGGCTTCCCCCAACCCTGAATACATGCAACCTGATGACTCCTGATGAGAGATATTCCTCCACGCTGAACGCCTCCCTGCCGTATATCTCACTTGTCATGAGCGTGGTACAATCAAGATATTCAAGGTTCTTAATGAACTCAGATACAATATATCTGGCTTCTGACGGCTCGGTGGACAATTTGAGCGATGTTATGGAATCAATAAAAACTCTTTTTGCTTTTATAGCGGTCACTTCAGTCTGTATCTGCTGGAATATATCGCCGATGTTCTTGCCAGATGCTATAACGTTCATGGGGCTGCCTTCTGATGTTTTTGCGAATTTTGTGTATTTGAAGGGATTGGCGTAGATTATTTTAATTTTCTTTTGCCCTACAAGTTTCTCGATGTCCCACCCGAACCTCCATGAGTCACGTATCATCCTGGCAGGTGTTTCTTCCATGACCACGAGTACACCTGGTTCATTATATTGGGTGGCTCCCACGACAAGGTACTGTATTCCAAAAGTGGTCTTGCCAGCTCCAGGACCTCCGGTTATGAGAATGACATCGTTCTCAACGTATCCTCCTTCTATCAGTTCGTCAAGTCCCGGAATTGCAGATTTTACATTACCCATTCGTTTCTATCAAAATCTTATGTGCATGTTAATATATAAAACTGACTGTAAAAAAGATCAAGGGTGGGCAATGAACCTGTTTTTCACATATTCATCGCAGATGAGTTCTTCTGCCGGGATATCCTCCTCTTTGCATTTTTCTTCTTTCCATGCCTCAAGCGAGCGGAAAATAAAGAAAATACCGTCTTTTTCTTTTGATGACGCAAGGGCAGGGTCGTCAGCTCTGTCAAAAAATTCCCGGTACCCTTTCAAAACTGTCATAGCAATATGATTGTTCTGGGTATTAATGAAGATTGCGCTCTTAAACCAGTATGAATTTTACACCAGCAATTAAAAGCACTACTGCCAGAAGGCTGTAGAGTGTTGGATTTGCAAGCTTTCTGCTTCCAAGACCAGAACCGATAGTACCACCAAGTAAAGCGGCAAAAGCCCAGATATATATCTCAGAAGGAAGGTATCTCACACTCGAAATATGCCCTGCAAGGCCGGATATCGAGTTCATTAGAATGAACGCTGCAGAAACAGGCATAGGTCTTGTTGAACTCACGGTCGCAGACCGCCTTTGCGTAAAAAAGTAGTAAGCTGCGAATAATAATACAAACGCAGATTTGTTGAGTCGGTATCTGCGTTTATCCGCGTTCATCTGCGGTTTTTTTTCGATTTCTACTTGATCGCCTGTTCTCTGCGAATTTCACTATGCCCTTGCAGATATTATTGGCTGCATAGAGCGCCATTAGTTCCCCGCTTGCCACTATGTATATCTCTTTTGCATAGCCCTCGCGTATAGGCATGGCAAAGCCGCCGCATACAACGTCGCCGAGC
>JBDROC010000020.1:0-2284 GCA_043810475.1 Methanobacteriota archaeon
TTTGTTATTTTTCCCAGTACTGAGAAACCAATATACAGTGCCACAACTGCAAGTATGATGGCAATGACTAATTGAATTATCCCAATTACTGCTGTTTCCAAAGACATAATTTTCCTCCAAACGCTTAAAACGTAGATGGTATTATTGTCAGCAGGGTAATATAAAATAGCAGGGTAATATAATATTATTGTGAGACCTTCATTCATAAGTTATTTATGCTCAAAGGTATAGATAGGTTTTGGACAAATTATGCAAAACACGTGATTAATATGCCAAGATCAATCCCTGAAATGATCCGAGGAGACTTCAAATGCGAGGACATCGCAAAATGCATCCTGGGGATCAAGGAAATAGACATCGATACTTACAAAACACTTGTCGCAAAAGGACCCATGACCGCAGAAAGTCTGGGGGTGATACTCAACAGGGAAAGAAGCACAGCATACCGATCGCTGCAGAATTTGATGGGGTGCGGTCTTGTCCGTCGTGAAACCAGGATTATCAGTTCAGGCGGCTACTTCTATGAGTATCTCGCTCTTGACCCTGTCAGGATGAAAAAAATGGTGCTGGGAAATATAGAACAGTGGTATAATAAAATGAAGAAACTGGTCGCTGACATCGACAAAGACATTATGAAATAGAAAATACACTGCAGTACACTTCTTCGGTTTTCTCCCTGAATTCTTTCTGCGAAAAACCAAGCATTGCAGCGGCTAACATTGCGCCGCCAGCACCCACTCCTTCCTTAACCTCCCCTTTCTCGTACATGCGAAGTCCTGCGATCGCCGAGTCGCTAAAGCCAGGATCTGCAATAAATGACGGGTAGCCCAGCAATTCTGTCATTTCCCTGAAATTCGCAGTTCTGTCATTTGCAACATAACAGGTTGTAGCTATAGAGACCTCCTTTTTCAGCCCAAGAGCTTTGATCATGCCCAGGATCGAGACCATCTGGGTCCCGCCAGCGAGGATGGTTCTGACATTTAGCCCATCCACAAGTCCAGCCGCCGCTGCTATCATCGGGTCGCCAAGGGCCTCCACAGCGCGTATGGGCTGGTTTTTCAGGCTGCCAAACGTAATGCCTGATGCCTTCATTCCCTCGTTCACTACGCGTTCCTTGATGCCCACAGGGTTGTCGGGAAAGCTTGATGAAACGTGACCATCATAACCCAGCGCCCTCATCACTGCCATCGCGGTGGTGGTGCCGCCTGGCACGCTCTCACCGATCATCACAAAGTCAGAGAGTTTAGAAAGTTTTCTTCCAAGGTCTGCTGATGTCCTGTAAATATCAGTAGCATCAACCACTGCGCGACCTTTCCTGATATCCCCGCCCGGTTGCGCATTCAGGTCGATAAATGGTATCTTCGGCCTGATATTTAGGCCTGCATTTATAAAAAGACACGGAATCCCTGTAAGAAGCATTGAAGCCCTTGTAAGCACCGCTGGCGTAGGGGCACCTGAAGGACACATCGCCGGTTCTGAAATACTGAAAACACTGCCGGTCTCAACGAGCTCCGCATCAGCAGCAGGTGTATAATCAGTCAATTCCGGGGACTTTCCTGCAGCGGAAATCCCCGGTATCCTTGCTGTCCCTGTGTTCGCAAGGATGCATACGAACAGGGGTTTTTCGGGACTGAAATCTGGATACGGTTCTACCCACATACCCTACAGTGCAGTTGAAGCTTCAATATGTACGGATGTCGGGGTCTTTACAAGGTTCCCTACCTTGGCGCCGATCAGATTAACTATCCCTTTTTCGGATGCGATATCCACTATTCTCTGTGTTATCACGCCATCGAACACGACGCTTATGATATTGCCGTTAATATCCTTTAAGGCGGTAGCAAGGTCACGCACAGCCACTTCCTGGATGATATTATTGTTATCATCAAGCATGCGTGCGCTGAGGCTCCCGCTCAACTGGGATATATGTTCCTGGAAAACATTATGCTTTACCTCTTTAGGTGCCTCTTCCACGACCTCTCTGATGGGTTTTTGCTTTTCAGGTTCAGCGTTCTGCTCAGGCAATTTTTCCGGCTCTTCATTTACCTGTTCTATATCAACTTCACGGGAAACCGCATGTTCACTCTTTCCTCCCATCTTTTTCCGTGTTGCGTCCATTATGGCAAATCTTCTCTTCTTGCTCACCTGGTAGTAATCGAAAGCCTGTTCCACAGGTACCTTCTGCCTGAGTGATTTCAGGATTTCTTTCTGCACGCATTCTTCAACGCCCTTTCCATCAGGTGCACGGGCAATAAAATCTACGTCCGCTACCTGGAGAAGTTCT
>JBDROC010000021.1:0-7285 GCA_043810475.1 Methanobacteriota archaeon
GATGAAAGCCGGGAATGCGCTTTTACTCAAGGTGAACCAGATAGGCACACTGTCTGAGGCTCTTGACGCTGCGGGGCTTGCGCAGAAGAACAAATACAAAGTTATCGTGAGCCATCGCTCTGCAGAAACCGAAGATACCACCATCGCCGACATCGCGGTCGCGATTGGCGCCGAACTGATAAAGACAGGCGCGCCGGCAAGAAGCGAGCGAAACGCCAAGTATAATCAACTGCTGAGGATCGAGGAAGAACTGGGGAAAACAGCGCGATACATGCGGCTTTGATATGATAAATTTAAGTCACATGTTCAATTATTCTGGTATGTAGATCAACATCCACATAATCATATTCAACGGTCTTATGTTCTTCTTCATGGTCCGTGCATCTCCCTGTGCTCTTCCGTGACCGCGTGGTGCTCTTCTGGCAATTCTATCTCGCATACCTCAGGCGCGCCCTTCTCTTTATAATGCAGGTTCCATTTCTTGCACACCCAGCCCTGAAGCTTCTTTAAATCCTCAGGGCTCATGTGGCGGAACCTGCCCTGCATCATCAGGTAATCCTTCACCGATTTCATCTTCCCTGGCTTATAGGTTATCCTTTTCTCTCCGTTCTCGACTTCATACAGCGTCCACATCCCACTCTCCACAGCGCGCTTTGTGACCTCAATGGTCTTTGCCGGGTCGATCTTCCAGCCAGGGACGCAGGGCGTGAACATATGGAGGAATCGAAATCCCTTGATATCCTTTGCTTTTTCCACCTTCTTTATAAAATCAAGCGGATGACCGATGGACAGCGTGGCATAATAGGGAATGTCGTGAGCCGCCACTATCTCGCCCAGGTTCTTCTTGAATGTGCGGTTCCCCTGTACCTTCGAGCCAACTGGCGTCGTCGTCGTCCATGCGCCAAAGGGCGTCCCACCGCTTCGCTGGATGCCTGTGTTCATGTAAGCCTCGTTATCAACACAAATATAGAGCACATCGTCGTTTCGCTCAGCAGCGCCTGACATGCTCTGAAGACCGATATCATAAGTTCCGCCATCGCCCGCGAATCCGACAGATATCACCTTTTTCCCTTTCTTCTCAAAAGCTGCCTGCATGCCGGTCAAACATGCACCCGTGTTCTCAAATGCCGTATGGAAGAACGGCACTTTCCACGCCCCGTGGGGATATGTACTGCCAAACACCACGGCGCAGCTTGCCGGGACATACACTGAAGTATCCTTTCCAAGTATCTTTATGGCGTTCCGTATTGACACAGCAACACCACAGCCAGGACATGCCGTATGTCCGCATACGAACAGGTCTTCATCAGGCAGTTCCTTTATCCTCATACGGTCTCACCCCGTGTGTTATGCCAGTTTACAGTTTTCACTTTTTCACCTTTAGCTGCTCTCAGGGTCAATTCGAACATCTTTCTTATCTGCATTTCAGTAACATCCCTTCCGCCCAGTCCTGCAAGATGATTTATTATCGGGATACTGAGACCATACAGAGCCGAGCGAACCTCATTGAATGCCTGTCCTCCACCGATAAAGGAGAGAGAGCGGTCTACAACACCCACTGCAGCGGTATTTTGTAATATGTTCTTCAATTCATCTGACGGGAACGGTCTGAAGAAGCGCAGTTTGATAAGTCCAACTTTTTCCCCTTCCTGACGCAGTTCATCAACTACCTGCCTAGATGTACTCGTGACAGTTCCCATAGTGATAAGCGCGACTTCTGCATCGTCCATCTGATATGTATCGATTAGCCCGCCGTAATCCCTTCCAAAGCGCTCTGCAAAATCATCATTTACTTCCTGTATTACTTTTTTTGCGGATTCCACAGCGCCTGCTGTCTGCCTGCGCAGTTCCATGATATATTCAGAGGGCATGAACGTACCTATCATAGCAGGTCTTGCCGGGTCAAGAATGACATCAGGTTCATACGGCGGCAGGAAAGCATCTACATCCTTTTGTTCCGGTATCTCCACAGGTTCGACCGTATGCGTGAGCACAAAACCGTCAAGGCACGGCATCACGGGAAGCAGGACTCGCTTGTCCTCTGCTATCCTGTACGCCTGAATAACCATGTCCAGAGCTTCCTGATTGTCCTCTACATACACCTGCAACCAACCTGAGTCGCGCACACCCATCGAATCATTATATTCGCACCATATCCCCGGAGGACCGCCAAGCGTTCTGTTCGCGTTCACCATGACAACTGGAAGGCGAAGCGGCGCTGTGGCATAGACCATCTCGTGCATGAACGCAAGCCCCTGCGACGAAGTAGCAGTGAAAACCCTTGCCCCTGCAGCTTCAGCAGCGGCTGCCGCGCTCATTACGCTGTGTTCTGATTCCATCGTGAGGAACTTTGCATCCAACTCTCCATCATTAACAAAATCGGCGATATGTTCGATGATAAGCGTCTGCGGGGTTATAGGAAATGCAGGGACTACTTCGACGCGCGACAGTTTAGCCCCTATTGCCACTGCGTGGTCACCTGTAATTACCTTCTTCATGTTTTCCCCCTTACCATCTTTATTGCATCCACAGGGCATTCATTGGCGCAAATGCCGCAGCCCTTGCAGTAATCATAATTAGTCATAAGGTCGCCCCTGTCAGATATTCGCACTATCGTCCCTTCGGGGCAGTAGAACCAGCACAGAAGGCACATGGTGCATTTTTCCTTATCGCGCACAGGGCGAAATGTCGCCCACCCAAAGACCTTGTTCTCAACAAAACTGCCTGGACCGATCAATCCTGCTTCAGTTCTTCCTTCAACAAGCACGCCTCCGACTGGCAGTTCCTGAAATGAGGGAAGCCACTGTTTCTTTGTCTCGAGCTTTTTTATCCCTTTGCTTTTTCCGACAACTGTTCTCTCATAAGCAGTCCTTGCAGCAAGGGCATTTCGTTCCCCAACCTTTACGCCCAGTTTTTCACCGAACCTTCTTTTGATCGCTTCTTCCAGAGATCCGATCTTTACGACCCCGGTAGCTTTTGCAAGCGCCCCCAGAATAGCAGTGTTGGTTATCGGCGCTTTTAGTATCTCAAGCGCCACTGAAGTAGCATCCACCGCTGCAGTCGTAATTTCTTTTCCAAGGTCTATATCATCTGGTTTTTCCCTTGAGTTTATGACAACTGAACCACGCGGCTTAAGACCTGAAACCACATCGATGGTATCCAGCAGCGAATCGTCCAGCACAACAACACAGTCCGGGGAATAGACCTGCGTCTTGCTGTATATCTTTTTTGAGTCTATCCTCGCAAAGGCAAGAACAGGCGCACCTCTCCTTTCAGCTCCAAAAAATGGGAAAGCTACGGCATAGTTTCCTTCGATCACTGCAGCCTCTGCAATGGTCTGGGCTGCCATGACCGCCCCCTGCCCCCCCCTTCCATGGAACCGCAGTTCGAACATGCTCTGCCTATTCACTCTCCATTTGATCTTCACCAAGAACCTTACGAATCTCCTTTACAAGTTCGTTCAATATGTTCCGTGAGCAGGTCTCTCCTCTTGTTATTCCACTCACTATCGCCACAACAGTGCCTTCTGTCTCAGGGACTTTTGGCTTCACGTATTTTGTCTTTATACCTGCTTTTGCAAAATCCTCAAAATCTATAGGGTATTCACATGCAATGACAGCGGGAATGTTGATGTATTTAAGTATTCTCTTTGTTTTCGAAACAATGTGAGAATTAACGTTACCCATGTGCATCAGCACAAGCTTGTGGCGGGCAATCTGTTCGATCTCTTTTGCAGTGATGCCGAACTTAGGTCCATAGCCTTTTGCGGTTGATGATGAGCCCAGTTCATCCATGGGAATACCGGCTCCTGCTTCAAACACAAGAACGCTCACCTGTATCCCTTCTCTCCTTAGCCCGTAGGTTATCTCGCATACAGGTTTTGTGATGTGCCGCCTCCCCGGAGTCATTGCTATCGCAACCACATCAGGTCTGGCGGCTTCTGAAATCGTCCCGCGCTGGGCTATGCCTCCACCTCGGCCAAGTCCCATGGCTTCTCTGCAGTCAACCAACTGTGTATCTCTTCCGAACATGTTTATTTTTAATACTTAGTGTAGTCTCCCATAATAACATTGTCGATATTTGATTTAATCTATCAATCACATCCCTCAGTGAGTTCGTATGCTTTTCATAGATAATAAATGGTGTGGTCTTGCATATAGGCTTGGAAGAAAAGGCTGAAAAGCCTTCCTTTTTTTTTCTTTTATTCATCCCGTCATGATCTCTTCAGGAGTCTTTACCGGAATATCGGTCCGTCCCTCAAAATGTTTCACATTCCATGTCACAAATTTAGAGCAGTTGTGCTCTTCTGCCACATCCATTATAAGCGCATCCATGAAATTCATCTTCATGCTGATCTTAAGGAAGCTATTATCGAAAAGGTGCTCCAAAAAAGCATCGGCAGATTCGTAAGCCGTTGATGGGAACAGTATCTTTATCCTGTAAACTTCAGAAAATCCTTTAAGCATCTTCTTTAATTCCGTGGTGCTTACATTGAATGATACAATGCCAAGTAGTTCAAATAGATTATATATTGAAGTGCACTTACCATTAAGATCGCTGCCAAGGAGCTCTTTTGTAACTGCATACCTTTCGTCATTTCTGAACAGTTTTTCAATCACAAAAATATCCGTGTCGATGAAGATCATTGCCTTCCTCTCAGTTTTGCCATTACGCTATCTGCATCTTTTCCAAAGCGTTCTTTCCATTCCTTCCCGTGCCTGACCTTATCCCAGATAACCTCAAATTCTTTCTCTGAATAACCGCGCTTTGAGGATCTTCCTTTAAGTTCATCCCTTATGAACATGGCAACATCGCTCTGTGATTCCCTGAAGCCTACGAAATGACGCACTGCATCGATTATGGCTTCACTTTTGTTCTTATAAAACCCCTTCTTGACCAGGTCGTTGATGTTTTTCAGTAATAAAGATGGCATTCGTATTTGTACTACATTTGTTGTCATACATTCAATATATGAATTTGATGTATAAATACATATTGAATTTATTCAAGCAGTTTTAACCACATCACGCTCAGGATCCCGGCAATAAACGCTATTATCAGGTCATCAACATGCAGCATGGAAAAATGGAACAGGTCTCTTGTGAAAGGCACATACAGTACTGCAGCAAGAGAAAACAACGCCCCGCCTGAAACAAGCCAGAGAGCCCTGTTTTCCATATTGATCGTTTTTATGATATCCTGTTCCCACGAAAGATTCGCCACGATAAGCGTAATATTGGCGATCACGAGAGTGGTAAATGTAAGAGTCCGGGCTTCTGTTTCTCCCTTCCCAAGAGATAGAGCGGCAAGAAACACGATAATTACCGCAATAAGCACACTCGTGCCCTGCTGAAGGCTTGAAATCATGTTCTTTCTGCCGAACAGCTTTTCCTTCAGATCCCTTGGAGATCTTTGCATTATGTTCTTCTCCTCAGGTTCAGCTTCAAAGACAACAGAACAGGCAGGGTCGATTATCAGCTCAAGGAATGCAATATGTGCTGGAAGGAGTATCAATGGAAACCCGAATAACAAAGGGAACATCGCCAGTCCCGCTATTGGCACATGAACTGAGAATATGTAGGATATCGCTTTCTTCAGGTTATCGAATATCCTCCGTCCCATCCTGACCGCAGCTACGATGGATGAAAAATCGTCATTCAAAAGGACAATTGATGAAGACTCTCGCGCAACATCAGTGCCCCGCTCACCCATTGCGATCCCGATATGGGCAGCTCTCAAAGCCGGGGCATCATTGACCCCGTCGCCTGTCATTGCGACGACTTCACCATTTGATTTTAATGCATTTACGATTGCCAGTTTTTGTTCGGGCACGATGCGGGCGAAAATATTTGTAGTGCCTACTTTCTCCGCAAGTTCCGCATCGCTCATCCTTGCAAGCTCGGGTCCTGTCAGGTACCTGTCCGGGTCTTTCATACCTATTTGCCGTGCAATGTGCTGGGCTGTACCGGGGAAGTCGCCTGTAATCATAATTACCCTTATCCCTGCCGAGTAACATTCGGACAGGGCTTCGGGAACGCCGGGACGGACCGGGTCAATAAATCCAAGCAGACCGATGAATTCAAATCTGAAGTCATGCTGCTTATCAGGGAGAGGCTCATCCTTGAAAATGGATTTCGCTACGCCAAGAACCCTCAAACCCTTATCAGCCATATTTTTTACATGGGTTAGCAGTTCATCCTTCTTCATCTCATCCAGATGACAAAGATCTATTACAGCTTCAGGTGAGCCTTTTGCCGCGATCACATGCCTCCTCCTGTCATAAGATTCCCACACATTTGAAAGTGCCAGCAGGTTTTTTGATAGGGGATATTCCCGCGCAAGTTCCCAGTTCTTGTGTATGTGTTCTGTGTCAGTTAAAAATCTTTCAGTGCCATTTTTGATCTCCTTTTCCACAGGGTCGAACGGGTCTTTCTGGCTTGCAAGATAACCGAACTCAAGCAGTTCATGGAATTTTTCCGGAAGCGGCAGATCTCCATTCTTATCGGCGTCATAATATTCTCCATCTGTGAAAAGAGTGCTCAATATCATCCTGTTCATAGTGAGAGTTCCAGTTTTATCAAGGCACAATGCAGTTGCAGACCCCAGCGTCTCAACTGCATGAATACGCCTTGTCAGTACCCTTCTTTTTGACATGCGCCATGCGCCCATGCTGAGGAATATCACAAGGACAACAGAGAACTCTTCAGGCAGCAATGCCATGCTCAAGCTCAGTCCTGCCAGCAGCCCGTCCAGCCATTCACCCCTCATGCCAAAAACCATAACGACAAGAATGCAGAGGATCGATCCCGCTATCGCAAAATTCCGGACAAGTTCTCTTGTTTCTTTCCTGAGCAGGGTATCTTCCCTGCCAATGCTCTGCAATGCCCTTCCGATCTTTCCCATCTCGGTGCTTTTGCCTGTAGATGTGATCTTCGCCACACCATGTCCCTGAACCACCAGAGTCCCGGAATAGACAAAAGAAAGGTCGTCACCACCAGGCTGCATGTGCGCGGTCTTTCCATCCCAGGGTAATTTCCTGACAGCAAGCGATTCCCCTGTCAGGAGGGATTCGTCAACCGTGAGATTTCCGCAAAAAAGCACTACCCCATCAGCCGGGATGCGATCGCCTTCTCTCAATATCAATATGTCATCCCTTACTACATCCCGTCCAGGAATCCTTTTTTGCTTTCCATCCCTGATAACAAGCGCCCTCGGGCTTGAGAGGTTCTTCAATGCTTCAAGCGCCCGCTCGGTCTTTCTTTCCTGATAAAAAGTTATGCCGGCA
>JBDROC010000022.1:0-3017 GCA_043810475.1 Methanobacteriota archaeon
TCTTTCAGGATCTCCTTAGCCCTCTGTGTCACCTTAAGAGGAACGCCAGCAAGCCGCGCCACATGGATACCGTAGCTCCTATCCGTCGCGCCTGGAATGATCTTTCTCAAGAACACAAGGTCGCTGCCTTCTTCTTTTACCGCTATGTGATAATTCTTCACTCTCTTCAGTATCCCTTCCACCGCAGTAAGCTGGTGGTAATGCGTGGCAAAAAGCGAGCGTACCCCCACACGGTCCTTATTGTGGATGAACTCCACCACGGCTTTGGCGATGCTGAAGCCGTCGTAAG
This sequence comes from Methanobacteriota archaeon, assembly GCA_043810475.1. GTDB lineage: Archaea > Halobacteriota > Methanosarcinia > Methanosarcinales > Methanoperedenaceae > Methanoperedens. The sequence goes on from JBDROC010000022.1 coordinate 290, forward strand.
TGCTCGTGCCTCTTCCTATCTCATCCAGCAATATGAGGCTCTTAGAAGTGGCGTTATTCAGTATGTTCGCAAGTTCCACCATCTCTATCATAAATGTGCTCTGCCCGCTGGCAAGATCGTCAAAGGCGCCAACGCGCGTGAATATCCTGTCAACGATGCCCACTGAAGCATACGAAGCTGGCACGAAACTGCCAAGCTGAGCCATTATCACTATGAGCGCATTCTGCCTCATGTATGTGGACTTTCCCGCCATGTTTGGACCAGTTATGAGCAGGAACTGGTTCTCCTGGCAGTCCATATGCGTATCATTCGGGACAAAGCCGGAAAGCGTTCTCTCTACCACAGGATGTCTGCCATCGCGGATGAGGATACTTCCGCTCTCGTTCACTTCAGGTCTGGCATACCTGTTATTGACCGCTACTTCGGCAAGGTTTGCAATGACATCTATTTCTCCGAGCGCAGCTGCAGTTGCCTGCAATTCCTTTGCCCGCGTTGCAAGCTGCGAATTGATCTGTGTAAATAGTTCAAATTCAAGCGCTACCCTCTTTTCATCGGCTGAAAGTATCATCACCTCTTTTTCCTTGAGTTCGGGTGTATAGAAACGCTCACTGTTCGATGTTGTCTGCTTTCTTATGTAATCAGATGGCACCTGTGAGAGGTTTGATCTTGTGACCTCGATGTAGTAACCAAAGACAGAATTATAACCGATCTTAAGCGATTTTATGCCGGTACGGTCGCGCTCCTTCTGCTGCATCTGGGCTATCCAGTCCTTGCCGTGCAGCGACATTTTTTTAAGCTCATCCAGCTTCTCGTTATAGCCTTCCTTTATCATACCGCCTTCCCGGACGCTAAGGGGCGGTTCATCTACGATGGCCCGTGTAAGTAAAGCGACAACATCGCCAAAATCCCCGAGCCTCTGGATGATGTTTAACAACAGCACTGATCTGATATCGCTTTCTTTCAGGGATCTTGAGATTTCAGGGAGTGCAGTAAGTGATACTTTGAGAGCTATCAGGTCGCGCGCGTTGGAGTTCCCATACACGATACGCCCGATCAGACGCTCGATATCCCGGACTTTTCCAAGCTGCGAGCGCAGGTCAAAGCGCAGCAGCGTCTTTTTTACAAGCTCATCCACGGCATCAAGCCTTTCTGTTATTTTAACGACGCAGATAAGGGGTTTGAGTAGCATCTTTTGCAGGAGCCGCCCGCCCATAGGCGTTTTTGTGCTGTCAAGTATTCTCAGCAGGGATGAATTATCCCCGCGAACTCCCTGTATTATCTCAAGGTTTCGCAGCGTGATGAAATCCAGAACCATGAACTCGTTCTCAAAGTAAGTCCTGACAGATTGGATATGAGCCAGGTCTCTCATCTGGGTGGTCTTTGCATACAGAAGGGCGGCACCGGAAGAGGAGATCGCAAATGGGAGCGCCTCGCATCCCATACCCTCAAGCGTCATCACACCAAAATGGCTGATGAGGAGATCGCGCGCGTTTTTTTTATCAAAGGCATCAGCATCGAATTTGTTGAGGACGATGTTGAGGTCTTTCAGACGGTCAACAAGTCTCTTATTATCAAAAAGCGCAGGCGGAAGAACGCATTCAGCCGGCAGCATCCGCGACGCCTCGCTTATTATCCTTTCGTAATTCCCGTTATCTGTGAACTGCGTGGTCATGAATTCGCCAGTGCTCACATCAAGGAACGATATACCGAACTGTGCCCCCTCGCCAGATATGGACATCAGATAGTTGTTCGATTGGTCTGATATCAGGGATGGATCGATAACAGTTCCGGGCGTGATGACCCTGACCACGCCGCGCTTCACAACGCCTTTTGCGTTCCTGGGGTCTTCAAGCTGTTCGCATATCGCCACCTTGTAGCCTTTCTTGATGAGCTTAGGGAGGTATGAGTCCACAGAATGGTACGGGATGCCGGCAAGCGGCATGTCCTCGCCTTCCTTATCCCTGCCGCGCGAGGTGAGTGTAATTTCAAGTTCCTTTGCGATCACTTTTGCGTCGTCACCAAAGGACTCATAAAAGTCGCCCATCCTGAAAAAGATGAGGGCGTCCTTGTGCTTTTCCTTTGCCTCGTAGTACTGGCGCATGGCTGGCGTCATTTTGTCCATCTGCTCTTCTCCGGGATTTGATATGGGTTTGTTCCTATTTTTGCTTTTTCATCCAGCGCACTGTCAGGACAGATGCTGTAAGAAATACCAGTGTTATCAAAAAGAAAAAGGTTCTTATGGAAGGTTCCGATGCCTCGAACGGATTATCGGGATGCAGTATCTTCCCTGCGCTTCCCATCAGCGCCCAAACGGACAGAGCCAGCCCGATACCAAGAAGGGATATTATTTTATGACTATCGATTGCAGTGGAAATAAGATATATGCCCACTGATACCATCGAGATGATTATCGTGGTAGCGAACCTGGGCTCAGCAGGATTGATGCCGCCCCATGCGAACACCGAGGTCATGTCGCCAATAATGGTGGCTGCGACCCAGAAAATAATTGCGGTTTTTTCGATGGCAAAGAGCATTTTGAATTTCATCCCACTCTTAAAAAGCGATATCAGGCTTACCAAACCAGCGGCTGTGAAAAGGGATAGACCGGATGTCACAAGGGCGACATGAAGGTATATCAATTTCAAAATCGCGCCCAGTTCTTTGTCTTCCGGTGATAGAAGGATCAACAGGAATCCGATAAACAGGGTGAATATTAATGCCACAGGGA
>JBDROC010000023.1:0-2589 GCA_043810475.1 Methanobacteriota archaeon
AGTGGATGCAGAAGTTTATCTTTTTCCCCATCGCAGAGAAGTATTCGGTTTCTGCTGAATACATCTCTCCGGCATGGCGAAGCGCCTCTCTCACGATGTGATCAGTTGAGGCTTTCCTGGGGCTGCCAGAGATGCCAAATAGCTTTATGTTTTCTTCACCCATTTTTTTTTCACATGATTAGAACGACCTTTTTTCTCAAATAGCTTATGTACAAGTCGAATTGAAACTGTCTCGAAAACATTGTATCATCCCGACAGCGTAATCCCCTCAACATAGATATTCGTGTCCCCAATAAATGGGAGAGAGAGACATCATTGGTCAGCTTGACCTTCATCGTGTGATTGCTAGCCGCAAGTGCGATCCCTGGAAATTCCTTATCGAAAATTACCTCGCTGTCGATCATTTCTTCACCCACCTTTGTCCCATCGATATATATGCTGGCATTCGCCCACCATGTGCCCACAAATGGCACCGAGAACTTTGTACCATTTCCATTAAAAGAAACACTGTATTCAATATCCTGGGTTGTCAAAAAATAAGCGGTAAGTTCTTCATCTTCGTTGTACAGCCACTGTTCAAAATTAAGGTTTATAGGCACTTGTTTTACAGTCAAATACGTTGAGCCAGGATTAAGTCCTGCAGAACTTGCAGTGATCAACACAGTACCCACCACATCTGAAGTGATATTCGTTCTCGCTCTGCCCTTCACTGTAGTCAAATTCGTGCGCCCCAACGTCCCGCCAGAAGCGGTCAGATTCACTTCAACACCATCCTTTGCAGCATCCTGTCCTCTTGCATCCTTTAACTGCACAATAACATCAGCATAAGTGACCCCATCAGCAGGTATCCAGTTCGGGTCAGCATATACCCGGATGCTGTTGGGAAGGACTGTTGGATCATAAGGATTTATGACAGCATTAAGGTCATCAGTGAAATGGGCAAGTGTGTACCTTTCTTTTGTAATGGGGTCGTAAACAAGTTCGAAAGTTATCTCTGATTTTCCGTCAGCTATTATGACAACACCATACTGTTTACCATCTGCCCTGTTCATAACCCACCGCCCGTTATCAAAAATGCCCTCCCGTAGTTCTATATTTTCATCAAGAGGTATCATCCTTTTACCTGCACTTGAACTGTAAATAATAACATTTCCCCGGTCTGTAAGCGTATCATCCCGCGTGTTCGTCAGATTACCATCATTATCGGGGTCAGGATCAGCGCCGAAAGCAAGATATCCCGTATCTTCAGGAAGTACAATTTTGTACGTTCGAATATTTCCTCCAGGTGATGCAGGATCTATCAGGTTACGCGCTGCACCGGATTGCATTGCAGCAAGTGAGACTTTGATCGCACCGACCTGCTTTTCCATGGTATCTTCGGTTATACCGGGTTTAACATTCGATATCCCAACAGCAACAAGTGCAATGATCGCTCCCGTGATCATCACATACACTACTAATCGCAAAGGGATCTCCATTGTCCCGCACTCATCCCTGATAAACGAAACCATATTGTGTGTGCTTTGAGATACCAGAGTTTATAAATCGTTTTATTCTGCGCGGGGTCAAGGGGTAGAGAACACTCAGCCCTTCGAGGGCTGAGATGAATCGTACCCCTTGAAATAATACTTTCACGACACTAACATCAGGAATATCTATTATGAAAAGAATGGCGTGGCTGAATGAGAAAAACATTTCAATTCAGGATATATCCGGGAAAGAAACAGGAAGTTGTTTTGAATAGAACTCTCTCAACATGCAGACAGCTCTATAACGATTCTCTTTCAGAACGGAAACAACAGGCAGAACTTAATCGACTAAAAAAAACATTTGATGTATTCCCATGGGGGAAACCTGAATGGATTAATTATTATGATCAGAGAAAAGATTTTGCTCATAAGACAAGCAGGATGCTTGTCGATAACTATGACTTAATTAAATTCGAGGACTTGAAGATTAAAAACATGGTTCAGAATCATCATCTTGCCAAATCCATATCAGATGCAGGATGGTATCAGTTAATGAACTTAACGGAATACAAAGCAGCATACGCTGGTAAATTCGTGGAGTTCGTTAATCCCGCAGGAACATCTCAGACCTGTATCTGTGGGTTCAGTGTCCCAAAAGACCTTTCAGTAAGGATTCACAGATGTCTTAATTGTGGTCTTGTGATGGGACGGGATCAAGTATCTGCAAATATAATAGAAATTAGACGAAGCTGTACCGTAGGAACTACGGGAATTTACGACCGTCAAGGACTCTCAATAGAGAGCCGATGCAGCGGTACGCCCAAGCCCTTTAGGGTTGGGTAGTTCACTTTGCTCCCGCACTAATAAAATATAATTTGAAAATTAAAAAAATTTCAATGTGAAAACTATATATATCAATATCATAGTCAATCAGAAATTTGAGCGGAGAAACTTGTGAACAAAAACAGTGAGGGAACAGTAACAGGCATGGACATTCACGGAAGGCTTGAAGCCCTTGACCAGAGCGTGAGAAGCGTTGATGGCCGCCTCAGAGCTGTAGAAAGACGCCTGTCATACAAATCACATGAGGGGGGTGGGGAAAAGAGCCCGATGCTTGAAT
>JBDROC010000024.1:0-4960 GCA_043810475.1 Methanobacteriota archaeon
CCATCCCAGACCACCCGGTCGCATCCGATGGAGACAGATGGTAGTTTTGGCTTTTCCGGGGTCTGCTCTTCTCCTAAAAACCCCTGACTCAGGGCGAAAGCACTTAAGACAAGTATAGCAAATGCAGCCAGAACCACAGTATAAAGAGTTTATGTGGAATAAAGATTATAACCCCTCCTGCCAATTCAGCCTCTCATGAAGCAGAAACTCACTGTGAACCTTGAAACAGACCTGAAATCCCCATCCAATGTCTGGAAGTTCGGGGACGACATTGACACTGATGCCGTAATACCCGGGAAATATCTTACAATAAACACGCCAGATGAACTCGCAAAGCATGCATTTGAGGGAGTTCGTCCAGAGTTTGCCCGGGAAGTGAAAGAAGGGGACATAATCGTGGCAGGTTTCAACTTTGGTTGCGGCTCATCACGAGAGCACGCGCCTCTTGCTCTTAAGGGGGCAAAGGTAAAATGCATAATCGCAAAATCCTTTGCTCGCATATTTTTCAGGAACGCCATCAACATCGGACTACCGCTTCTTGAATGCCAGGATACTGATAAAATCGAAGAAAGTGACCATATTGAAGTAGACTTTGCTTCAGGGATAATAACTAACACTACAAAGGACCAGACATTTAATGCAACACCTCTGCCCGATTTCGTGCGGGGTATAGTGGACGCCGGCGGGCTAATAGAATTTGCTAAAAAATTGGTCGTCTAAAAAATAAGAAAATATTGACACTTATGCCCCTGCAGGGGCATAAGTCAAGGGTTGCGCCCCTTGAGGACGCGTCCACGTATGCCAGTGCGCTGGCCAAATCGCCAAATCCACATATGGCGTGAGCCATATGTGTGTGCGACGTCAACTGGCGCAACGGTTGACGAGTGCACGCAATCGACTGGCGTAACAGTCGCACGGCGTCAACTGACGTGACGGTTGACGTGTACACGCCCTCCCGATGCGTGACTCGGGAGGCTCGCGACTCTGGGCTTATTACTGGCTTGACTCGTATCTTTTCAGGATGCTAATAACCTGGTTGAGCAGGCTCTTAGATTCTGAGAGGTGCTTGGCACCGATATCAGCCGCCTTGTCAAGGTTAGAATCCAATGTTATCAGGTTCTCCTGAAGCAGGTATATCAGGTACATCATTACGCACCAGTATACCGAGAGAGCAAGGAACGCGAAGATACCAATGACGATCAATTGATCATATATCAAATATGTAGAACCTCCAAGCTTGTCCAATATATCAATCGCATCTTTGAAATTTAGAAGTATTATTACTCCAAATATTAGCGGTACTATCGTTGCAATAATCAGACTCTGTTTACTCAACTTCATTCAGTTTCCTCCGGGAGTTTCCTCCTCCTGTTTATTATGTTATTTATCTATTTAAGTATATCTAGAAACTATATTTATCTCTGGAAATTCGCGGAAACCCACAGCAAGCATTATATCAAGCTAAATTGATTAGACTCAACTAATATTGAGCTGGTAATATGAGATATCCACGAGGAACCCCCACGCAGCCTGAGATCATAGCAGTGGCGCTGTCAAAGCTCGAGCTCAAGCCATGCGATGTGTTTGCGGATATAGGCTGTGGGAGCGGTTCGGTATCAATAAGCGCTGCAGCACTGGTACAGCATGTGTACGCCATCGATAACAGGAATGAAGCGATAAGCGCAACTCAAGACAATATCAAAGAGTTTGGGATAACCAATGTCAAGGTACTAAAGGGGGAGGCTTCCGAACTCCTTGCTGACCTTTATATAGATTGTGCATTTGTGGGAGGAAGCGGGAACATTGATTCAGTGCTTGAAATACTTATGAGAAAAACCAGGAGGTTCGTGGTCAGTGCTGTCAGGGTCGAGACGGTGGCAGAAGCACTTGGGATAATGAAACAGAATAACAAATTCAAGGAATTGGTCCAGATACAGATATCAAGAGGACACGAGCTAGCAGGAGGTACAATGTTCAAACCTGAAAATCCGGTATTCCTGATAGTGGGAGGGAAACAATGCTGATAGGAGTGGGTCTCGGACCCGGAAGCTCCGACCTCTTGACGCTTGCTGCAGTTAAAGCGTTGAAGGAAAGCTCGAAGGTCTTCGTTCCCGGAAAACTGGCTGCAGAACTTGTAGCACCTTATGCGAAAGCTGAAATCCTTGATTTCCCCATGATACAGGATAAAGAGGAATTAAAAAAACTGTGGGAAACGAATGCCAGGATAGTTGCGAAAGAAGCGCAAAAAGGAACTATCTCGTTCGCAGTCATGGGTGACCCGAACTTCTTTTCCACATTCTCTCACCTTCGAAGGACACTAAAAGAAAAATATCCTGATATCGAGGTCACAACGATCCCTGGTGTAAGTGCGATAACTGCGCAGGCGGCGCGAACGGGTACGATTATCGAGAGTTCGTTTATCGTAAGTGACGGCTCACCTGTAGGGACGAAAATATTGCTTAAGACAAAACATCCGCAAATGAAGAGAGATGAACTTATAAAAGAGGGTTTTGATGAATTCGTCTATGCCCGGCGCCTGTTCATGGATAATGAAAAAGTGACTAACACACTCCCTGAGGAAGGCGATTATTTCAGTATCCTGGTGGCAAAGAAGGGAAAGAATTTAAAAAATGTGGTGTATTTTGTGGGGGCAGGTCCTGGAAATCCCAAATACATCACAGTAAAAGGACGTGAACTCCTTGAATCAGCCGATCTTGTAATGTACACGGGTTCGCTTGTAAACACTGATGTGCTCAACTGTATCCAGGGGGAAACGATGGATAGCCACGGCATGAAACTTGAGGATATCGTGGACTTGCTAGCAAAGAACGTGGAAGGAGGGAAGACTGTTGTCAGGCTGCACAGTGGCGACCCATCACTGTATGGAGCAATAATCGAGCAGATAGACGGACTTACGAAACGCGGGATCGGCATTGAGATAATTCCAGGTGTAACATCGCTCTTTGCTTCAGCAGCGGCGCTCAAGACGCAGCTTACATTGAACGGGATAACCGAGACCTTGATAATCACAAGACCTGCAGGTGAAACGCTTGAGAAAGATTCCATAAAAGAACTGTCACAACACAATGCCACAATGGCGATATACCTTGGGACGCATAAGCTGCGGAAGATAATGGGTGAAGTGGCGTATCCACGGGACACGCCTGCGGCTGTGGTGTACCATGCGTCGTGGGAAGATGAGTTGATAATAAGGGGCACTGTGGGAGATATCGCGGAAAAGGTGGAGGCGCTGGGGATAGATAGATCTGCAATGATAATCATCGGGAATGTACTTTCACCTGAGAACTTCAAGAGGTCGCACCTGTATGGCTGAAATTGCCATAATTGCTTTGCCCCTTACTCTTGACAGCGCAAGTAAGATACAGGAATTCGTGGGCGGAGAGATTATCCCGTACTCAAGAGACGCGTTCAAACAGGCTTTTGAGTTCGATGCTATTATTGCTGTAATGGCAGCCGGGATAGCTGTCAGGAATATTGCGTCTCTTGTTCGCGATAAGTGGGAAGACCCCGCTGTTGTGGTCGTGGATTCAGGTTTGAATTTCGCAATACCAATTCTGGGTGGGCACCACGGCGGGAACGAGCTTGCAAGAAAGCTGGCTGGTCTGGGGATCGTGCCTGTGATAACTACCGCTACAGAGGTTAAAGGAAAAAAGTCGGTTGAGGACACTGCAAAAGCCCTTAGAAGCAGGATAATTAACAGGGATTCAACAAAAAAGGTGAACACTGTGCTTCTTGAGAAGGACGTTGAAATCCTGTCCATAAAGGGTCCGAAAATACTACTTGTGGACAATGATGTTACTGTTCTGAAAAGGAATGGGCTGATAGTTGGCATAGGGGCGAACCGCGGCGTCAGCAAGGAGGAGGTCATGGAAGCTGTAATAAGCGCGCTTTCTGAGGTGGATGCAGGGATCGATGATGTAATATGCTTTGCATCCGCGGTCATCAAAGAAAATGAAAAAGGTATTATTGATGCAGCAGCATCATTCGGAAAAGAGGTTAAGTTCGTTCCCCATGACATCATCAACTCGATAAAAACCCCCACGAGTTCAAAGGCAAAAGCTTTGGGTCTGAACGGGGTATGCGAGCCTGCTGCGCTTGCGCTCTCTGAAGAAAATGTACTGCTGCTTAAAAAAAGGATATACGGAAATGTCACAATCGCGATCGCAAGGTAAACTATACATCGTGGGCATAGGTCCAGGTAGTACAGAACACCTTACGAAAAAAGCGGAGAAAGTACTCCTGTCATCCGAATACGTCATCGGGAACGGCACCTATCTTGACCAGATCGCTATCGTGATCAAGGGAGCGAAGGTAATTAGAAGCGGCATGGGAGGCGAGGTCGAGCGCGCGAAAAAAGCCGTTGAGTTATCTCATGACCATGTAGTTTCGATAGTCAGCGGTGGGGATGCCAATGTGTATGGGATGGCTGGCATTGTGCTTGAGGTTGCACAAAAAGAAGGGGATATAGACATCGAGATCATCCCGGGTGTGACCGCGGTAAGCGCGGCTGCTTCGCTTCTCGGGGCGCCGATAGTGAACGACTTTGCTGTGATAAGCTTAAGCGACCTTCTGACTCCGATGGACGTGATAGAAAAAAGGTTCAATAGCGCAGCAGAGGCTGATTTTGTGATAGCTATATATAATCCAAAAAGCAGGAACCGCAAGGAGAACTTTGGCAGGGCGATCGAGATAATTACAAAATACAGGAATAATGATACTCCTGTCGGTGTTGTGAAAAGTGCAATGCGGGATGGAGAGACTGTTATTGTTACAACGCTCGGGAAAATAATAGTATACAATGATATTTTCTACATGTGCACCCTTGTGCTTATAGGGAATAGTGAGTCAAGGTTGTGGAATAATAGAATAATAACTCCGCGGGGATACCAGAGAAAATATGAATACTAAATTCGGCGCACGGACAAAGGAAGCTATCAAG
>JBDROC010000025.1:0-3352 GCA_043810475.1 Methanobacteriota archaeon
CTGCCACACCTCAAGACATATTCAAACACGTCAAAGCACAAGACCAGCATCAAGAGTTTCAAATTGTCTTTTGATGGCGAAGATGAAGGTGTTAAGGGCAACATGGGGATATTGATCGTGAACAACATGCTCATTACTGGATTCGATGCACCGGTGGAACAGGTGATGTATCTCGACAAGGTCATAGTCGCGCACAATCTACTCCAGGCCATTGCCCGCGTGAATCGAGTTGGTGGTGAGTCCAAGGACAAAGGGTTCGTGGTTGATTATGTGGGAGTCGGCCACCACCTGAAAAAGGCCATCGATAGCTATGACGAGCGCGAACAAAAGGAAGTGATCGATTCACTGAGCTTCCCCGAAGAAGAATTGCGAGAACTCAACGCCAGCCATGCAGATGTAATGGAATTGCTCAAAAAGCACGGCCTCACGGACCTTAATGACCACGATGCATTCTTCGATCTGTTCTATGACGAAGACCTTCGTTTCGACTACATGATGGCGTTCAAGAATCTGACCAAATGCCTGAACGTGGTCTTCCCTGCCCGGCAAGCCCTCGACTATATGGCCGACTACCAGGCCCTCACCGAGATTAATGTGCTGGCAGGGAAACACTTCCGCGACGAACGTCTGAACATGAAAGGCATCCCTCCCAAGCTGCGTGCCATAACTGATGCTTATCTTGAGTCAAAGGGGATAGAGGTGAAAATCAAACCTATCTCCATCCTCGATGAAGACTTTCAAAAACAGGTAGGCAAACACAACCGCACCAAGACCAGAGCAGCAGAGGTGGAGCACGCCATTCGCCACCACCTTGAGGTTGAATTAGACGATGATCCTGACCTGCAAGCCTCTTTGCACAGGCTTTAGCGAAGATATTTGAAGATTTCCGCAACAACTGGAAGAAGATATACGAAGAACTGGAGATATTTGGTGAAGGAATGGCAGCAACGGCAACGGAGGCACCCGGAGTAGCAGAAGAGCCCGGCACCTATGGTATGAGCAGCGAGGACAGGATCAGCCACCTGGTTGACCTGACACAGAAGTCCTTCCTGGCTGTGGAGCGTGAACTGAAACTCACCGGGTTCTGGGGTAGTATTCCAGCCCGAAACAAATTGAAGGAGGAGCTTCAGAAGACCTTGCTTGCTCTTGAGTTTTCCAAACTCCCTTGCATTGTGAAAAACCGTGCCCACATCATCAGCCGGATCATGGAAATCGCCGAGAAAAACCACGACATCATCCTCTATGCGGAGTAGCTACGATGGAGCTGGCCTATAAAATTCAAAGATCAAACAAGCGGCGCAAGTTGAGCATCACCGTCGAACGAGATCGCAGCGTGATTGTGCATGCTCCAGAAGGAATATCTGAAGAAAAGATACGGCAGGTTGTAGAGGCAAAGCGGCAATGGATATACGAAAAAATCGGCCATCCACAGAAATACCATGACCTGCCTCATCCACCGGGAAAGGAACTGGTCAGCGGTGAGTCTGCGCTTTATCTGGGCCGTCAATACCGCATCGAAATGGTCAAAACAGGTTTATCCGAGATTCAGTTTGTTCAGCGTTTCTTTATTCCGGTTACACAGGAAAAGAAACTAGCAGAGGTCTTGCGGGAATGGTATATCAGCAAGGCCAAAGAAAAAATTATCCCACGGGTCAAGCATCATGCACACGAACTCGGTGTCATTTTTAATAAGGTCAAGATTGTCGACAAGCGCTACCGCTGGGGATCCTGCACCGTGAATAACAACATCAATTTCAACTGGCGGCTGATAAAAGCGCCGATGTTTGTCATCGATTACATCATCGTCCATGAACTTGCCCACCTCATCGAGACCAACCACACGCCCAAATTTAGGAACATTGTCCGTGCGCAATCTCCGACGATGGAAAAGGCAAAAGCCTGGTTGAAGGAGAATGGGCAACTGCTGGAAGAGGCGATATGAAGGCGTCGAGGAGAAATAGGGAAAAATAGAATCATCCTTGTCATAAAAGCAACCGACATCGACATCCCTTCTCTTCCCGAAGACAAAAGAGACATAAAAAGCAGGGCATTCAAAGATGCCGTGTATGATCATCTCTTGAAAAATTACGGGGTTTCGGGGGAGAATATCATAGTGCATATACAGAATGACATCATAACGATCGAGTGGAGCCCCCTGGAAAAAGATGAATATTTCGATGCTGAATTCCAGAGGTCATTGCGCCTGCTCACGGATGGCAAATTAGAATATGCAAGATTCATCCTGGAGGATCTGGCGTTCAGATCGCCCGATGACCCGAATGTGCTGTACAACCTGGGGAATGAATCATTCCGATGAATTAATTTCGATCTCTTCAAGAGTTTTTTCTACATCACTCTCTTCATCAAGCCTTGAAAGCACATCCATTACCTTGGCGACCGGTACATCGATATTTTCAGCTATCCTGGAGATCGAATATCCTTTCCTGTGATATTCTATAATAAGTTCCTCTGTTACTCCTCTGGCGATGTATTTCCTCGCAATTGCAGATATCGGAAGATATTCTTCTTTGGATTTCCGTTTGAGGTAGCCCGCGATCAAATCCGGAAGTGTCACATTGATATTTGTTCCCATATTTTCACCAACTTTCTATTCTTTTCAAGATCTTATCAATATCCCTGGGTCTAATATATATTTTCTTTAAAATATTCATGAATTTAACACATTGCTGTTTTGTAATTACACCCTTTTTCAATTGATATGCAGAAAACTCAGGCGTAGTGTAGCACTTTATATCATTTTCCGATGCTGTATTTTTTAACAGCAGATCATCACTTACCAGAATGCATCCTTTTCGATGTATATGGCAAGTTTTCAATAGATTAATGTCAGTTGTTGAAAGCCGCCCTTTTTTATCATTGCTTAGATCAAGTTTTCCATATCCGGTTTGGATTATCCCGATATTGAAATCATTAATATTTATTCCAAGCTCATTTTCAATTTCAGCAGCTACGTTTTTTATTGTGGATAGCTTCATTTTCCGTAATATTTCGGCTTCCGTTCTCAATGTATTTATTAGAAATGTAGCATTTACAATAATTTGCATAATTTGTGTAATTAGCATAAATACATGTAAATATTTAAAACTATTGTATCTATTCTGACCTGTGATTAAAGGATTATCCATATCTTCTTTTCACCCTTTACCATACTGGCATCTCTTGAAAAATTACGGGGTTTCAGGGGAGAATATCATAGTCCATATACAGAATGACATCATAACGATCGAATGGAGCCCCCAGGAAAAAGATGAATATTTCGATGCTGAATTCCAGAGGGCAATGCGCCTTCTCAGGGATGGCAAATTAGAGGAGGCAAGATTCATCCTGGAGG
>JBDROC010000026.1:0-3985 GCA_043810475.1 Methanobacteriota archaeon
CCCAATACATTAAAATAGAATCCCTGCCAACTAAATATCAGGGTGAAGTGTCTTGCAAGAATACAAACTTTTCATAAACGGTGAATGGGTAGATTCAGAAAATGGCGAAAAGTTCGAAGATGTAAATCCAGCCACGCTTGAAACAATAGCACATCTCCAGAAGGCATCTGTCGACGACGTACAGCGTGCGGTGGAAAGCGCAGTGGAAGCATTTGATTCATGGAGCGGCACCCCAGCACCGCTTCGCGGAAAGATCCTTTTCAGAGCTGCACGCATGCTTGAGGAACGAAAGGAGGAACTTTCGCGCCTCATGACGAAGGAGATGGGGAAGATTCTAAAGGAGGCAAGGGGAGACGTTCAGGAAGCCATCGATATGACCTACTACGCAGCAGGTGAGGGCAGGCGGCTGCTGGGTGAGACCACACCTTCGGAACTGCCCAACAAGTTCTGCTTGACCATGCGAAGACCAATAGGTGTTGTTGGACTCATCACGCCCTGGAACTTCCCGCTCGCAATCCCTGCCTGGAAGATTATGCCGGCGCTCATCTCAGGGAATACCATTGTGTTCAAGCCAGCAAGCGACACGCCGCTTCTCTCCATCGAGCTTGTGAAGATACTTACAGAGGCAGGGCTCCCGAAAGGCGTCATGAACCTGGTGATGGGTGAAGGAAGTACAGTTGGAGCAGCGATCGTGCATAATAAGAACATCAGGGCGATATCTTTCACCGGGTCTGTAGAGACAGGCAAATGGGTAATGAGCGAAGCTGGAAAGGATATGAAGAGGGTATCACTTGAACTTGGGGGGAAGAACCCCATCATAGTGATGGATGATGCGAATCTTGAATTGGCAATAGACGGCGTGCTGTGGGGCGCTTTCGGGACCACAGGGCAGCGGTGCACAGCTGCAAGCCGTGTTATAGTGCATGAGAAGATACTACCTGCATTCCAGAAGAAGCTAATCGATAGAACAAGAAAGCTTAAAATCGGGAACGGTCTTGATGAGAGCACGGACATAGGGCCGGTCATCAATAATTCACAGCTCAAGAAAGTTTCAAAATATGTTGAAATTGGAAAAGAGGAAGGCGCAAAACTTGTACTGGGCGGAAAGCCTGCTCAACCCATGCCAGGATATTTCTTCGAACCAACGATATTCACTGACGTATCTTCAGACATGCGGATAGCGCAGGAGGAAATATTCGGACCTGTTCTATCAATAATAAGTACAGGGAGTCTCGATGAAGCTATCGATATCGCGAATTCTGTGGTATATGGGCTTTCTTCATCTATCTATACAGAAAATTTTAATAATGCATTCAAAGCTATTGAAAAGCTCGATACGGGAATTACATACATCAACGCCCCCACGATCGGCGCAGAGATACACCTGCCTTTTGGCGGCGTGAAATCAACAGGGAATGGCACGCGTGAGGCTGGAACTACTGCAATAGAGGAGTTCACAGAAATAAAAACCGTCTATTTCGATTACAGTGGAAGGCTCCAGAAAGCGCAGATAGATGTGGAGTAAATATGAGAAAAATAACAAATATATCCATGGATATTATAGACCGGGATAATAAGGTGGTAAGCTCGCTAACGCGGCCATATGATCTGGTTGTTGACCATGCTGAAGGCTCAACGATATATGATGTTGAGGGCAACAGCTACATCGATTTTGCCGCAAGCGTTGCTGTAATGAATATAGGATACAACTGCAAAGCGGTCAAACAGGCGATATGCTCCCAGCTTGAAAAGATGGTGCATTGCGGATTCCCTGACTTTTATGCAGAGACACCGGTAAAACTTGCTGAGAAACTCTGCGGAATGACAGGGTACGATAAGGTCTTTCTCTCAAATTCTGGAGCTGAAGCCGTGGAGGCAGCCATGAAGCTTGCTTTCTGGTACACAAAAAGAAGCAATATGATCGCATTCTACCGGGCTTTCCACGGCAGGACGCTTGGCGCTCTCTCTCTTTCAGGTTCAAAGAGGCGGCATAAAGAGCATTTTCCATCTCTGCCGGTCGTGCACTCACACTATGCTTACTGCTACCGCTGTCCTTTCAATCTTGAGTATCCGGGATGCGGGGTGTATTGTGTAGAGGAGATCGAACGAACGATCTTTAAAAGAGAGCTTTCACCAGAAGATACTGCAGCCATTGCTGTGGAACCCATACAGGGAGAGGGTGGGTTCATCGTCCCACCGGTTGAGTTCCATAAAGAGCTTCGAAGGATCTGCAATGAGAATGATGTGCTTCTTATCGCAGATGAGATCCAAAGCGGTGGATTCCGCACAGGGAAGTTCATGGCTATGGAAAACTTCGGGGTAAGGGCTGATATTGTGTGCATGTCAAAATCCATTGGTGGAGGTATACCTCTTGGAGCTACGCTTTCTACGGATAAAATAATGAGATGGGGGCCCGGCGCGCATGCCAATACTTTTGGTGGAAACCTGCTTGCAGCAGCTGGCGGGCTTGCCACACTTGAATTCATGGAAAAAAGCAGGCTCGGGGAGAAAGCTGTTAACAAGGGGAATTATATTATTAAGCGCCTGAACGAACTAAAAGATGATTATCCTCTGATAGGGGATGTTCGGGGGATAGGTCTCATGATAGGTGCAGAACTTGTTGAAAATAATAAGATACCAGCGACTGAAAAGCGTGATATCATAGTTAAAAAGGCACTTGACGGGGGATTGATACTTCTGCCTGCTGGTGACTCTGTTATAAGGTTCGTTCCGCCGCTTATTATTTCAATGAATGAGATAGATAAAGGGCTTGAGATATTTGAGAGGGCGCTCAAGGGTGTTCAGGATCTTTGATCATTGAAATATAAGATTTTTTTTCTAACTTTTTTATAGATATCCACTGCAACTTCAGTCTTTAACACACCTGTATCTTCCCATTCGCAAGTTCCATGCAGAACGCCTGGATGTTAGCAAGCTCCCTGTCTATGACCTCATTTATCTCGTTTTTCACAGATCCCACATCCCTGCGCCCCATGATGACCTGCGCAGCCGCTATCTTCGGAAGGTCAATGGGTTCGCCTATCTGGCTCACAAGCCATACATAAACCTCCCTGATGTCAGGTACATTAAGATATATCTCACTGGCTATCCTGTGGCTCAGCACATTGTATATCTTTCCCACATGGCTAACCGGGTTCTTACCTGCTGCGGCTTCACTGCTCACAGGTCTATTCAGTGGAATGATGCCGTTCACACGGTTCCCGCGTCCTACCTGACCTGAATCAGCATCCTCTGCCGATGTGCCTGTAACAGTAAGGTATATTCCACCCATCCCGCGACCCTCACGGTCAAGTGTGTTGAGCACCACTGACGTCTCAAGTTGAGTTCGTTCCACTACATAGAGCTTTATCTCCTCAAGCAATTCATCTTTTTTCCTGAAATATTCCACTTCAGAACCGATGAACCTGTCCACAAGCGGGTCTGCCACGGTCAAATTCAGTTTTTTTCCTTCCCGCAGACCCATGACTTTAATATCCTCCCCGGATTCAGGAAATCGTCTTTTAAAATCAGGTGAATTCAGGTATCTTTCAGTCTCAAGCACAAGGCTCTCCGTGGGCGTCATGGGAGCATATCCCACAGCAGCAGAGGTATCGTTCGCCCCGAGCACGGCATCTTTGCGCTTGAATATATCGGTGAGTTCAGAAGAACCGTGGGCGATCTCGACCTGGTAATCCACAGAGTCACCGTTAACAAATCTCAGGTTATCATTCAACCATTTTTTAGCAGTATCTATTGCAATATTCTCAACATCGATAAACTCACCCTCAACCTCAAAAGTAGCCCTGTCCCCAAAGATGATACGCATGGGTTTAAGTATCACGCCCCCGCCGAACTTTGTTTTCACTTCTCCAGCAACCAGCATTCCCTTATCGATGTTGTGGTGCATGATGGTTCCGAACCGCTCAATATATTCCCTGCACAGTTCCACAGAAACCTGGTTCATTATCGAATCGCAGATATAGTC
>JBDROC010000027.1:0-3199 GCA_043810475.1 Methanobacteriota archaeon
TTCAAGAAAAAGATAGGGCGCCATAAATTCCCGCCAGAATATATAGGCGCTCAAATATTCAAAAAACTTGCTGATGATGCAAAGATCAGGCTTGGTAAGACTTTTAATGATGTCGTGGTATCGGTTCCGGCAAATTACTCAGATAGCCAGAGACAGTCCATCAAGGATGCGGCAGATATCGCTGGTCTGAATGTTTTGAGAATGATAAATGAACCCACAGCAGCAGCGCTTGCATACGGGATAAGGGAAGACAGGGACAGGAAAGTTCTAGTATATGATTTTGGCGGAGGGACATTTGATGTATCCATATTATCCATTTCATCTGGATTCTTCGATGTGGACGCAAGCGCAGGCGAGCACAGGCTCGGCGGAGATGATATTGACGCGCGTATCGTGGAATATTTGAGTAAAAAAGCGTATGAGCAGCTCGGGATCGATGTGAAAAAGGATCTTTCGCTCCTGGCAACCGTCCGTGAAACTTCTGAAGAGGCAAAAATCGCGCTATCTTGCAATGAAAGCACAATGATCAGCATTCCTTTTGCAGCAAGCAAAGCGCCTTTTAATACTATTATGACGCGCATACAGCTTAACGGGATGATATCAGACCTTATCGAACGTACAAAAAAACCGATCGAACAGGCGCTGGATGATGCTTCGCTTGAGAAAAATGAGATCGATGACATTCTGCTTGTGGGCGGAACCACCCTGATCCCGGCTGTCTATGACTTTGTGACGCAGTATTTCGGGAAAGAACCTGTAAAAGGTCCCGACCCCTATGAAGCTGTCGCGCTGGGCGCCGCAGTAGCAGGTATGGAATATGGAAAAGAAAAATCAACCACAGCTAAGAACATAGAAATAAGCGATGTGATCTCAAGTTCCCTCGGAGTATTGATGGCTGATGACACAGTAAATAAGATACTGGAGCGCAACACCAAGATACCCATCATACGTACGGGAAATTATACCAATGCGGCAGATTTTACTCATGAGGTAAAGATCGAGGTTTACCAGGGAGAAGGTGAGATGGCGCAAGACAATGAGCATCTTGGTGATTTCTTCATATCTGTTGAACCCATGCCTGCATTCCTGGATCGGGTCGATGTAAGTTTCGAAGTGGGAAAAGAATTCGGGATATTGAATGTTACGGCTGTGGAAAAGATATCAGGCAATCAGAGGTCAGTGAAAATGGAAGCCCGAAGCAGGCTTTCGAAAAAGGAAAAAAACAAATGGATGAAAAAATTGTTCGGTCAGGAAAGTATAGAAGTAAGTGTAACCAACATCTCAACCCGCGACGCTTTAACTCTCTACCTGAATCCGGGACAAACAATAATGAATTTAAAAACAGAACTGGAACAAAAAGGTTTGATGTGTGGAACTGATAATATTTTCTTTGATGATATCGAGCTTAAGGATACTCAACGTATCTCTGAAGCAAAAATAACCGGGGGCAGCACTTTAGAAATAAGACAAAAATGAGCAAGCATAAGAAAAAATCGCGTGAAGACAGGCTTCCTGAGGTCATAAAAGAGATATCTATCGAAGACGATCCCTACTGGAAAGTAGGTGCGGTCTATATGGATGCGCACAGGGTTGGCAGGTTCCTTGATAAATTCGAGCACTTTGAGGAAAAGCATCCTGAATGGACAGATGAACTTCTTGGCGGAGCTCCCACGTTCTATTGCGTGCTTGGTGTCCCGAAAGGAAGTGGAAAAGATGAAGTGAAAAAGGCATATGACATAAAATCAACATTTTCAAGTTTTCCCCAGTATATCATCGATGAAGCACTGGATGCCTTGAGCGATCCGAAGCTTCAAAAAGAGTACGATGAGCTGCTTTTTGTATTTGAGCATATGACAAAGTGCATGCTTCCGGGGGAAAAGAACGAGATGGTCCGGATACATTCCCTTCGCATAAATGCGGAAAAAGAATTCGTCAGGATGAAACCTTTATTGCCTCGTTATAAAACATATATAGATTTTTATATAAACGGGATGCCTGATCTTTATGAGATAGCAGGACTTGATCATAATTCTTCAATCGAAGAAATAAAAAAGTACTGTGATGGAGGTTCGGATTTATATAAGAAAATCTTTGAGATCCTTGGTAATACCGCATCACGCGAAGAATACGATTTTGTAATGCGCTTTATGTTGAAATTCGGGGATAGATCAGAAATTGAAAAAAGGATGAACCGGAAAAAAAGATGGGAAGGCCTTGATAAGAACCTGTTTGAGAAGACCGTATTATTTGGGCTGTGTAATAGCGAAGAGATGGAAAAATTTAAGAAACGTCTTTATGAGATCCTTAAATCAAACCAGGATTGGCTGCAATATCTGCCTCCGAACAAGGAAACCTTTTTTTCAACCCTTGGTATTGATAAAAATTCGCTGCCCGATGATAAAAAAGAAATTGAAAAAGTTATACGCGAAAAATATAGAACACTTGAAAAAACTCCTAAGATCAACCTTGCTTATTCTGTGCTTAAGAATGCATCGCAGAGGGAAGATTATCTGTATCTCATGCAGAATGTTGATATATTGAACGTCATTCAAATAATCTTCTCAGAGGATGAACCTGTGGTTCCGCCTGAAAAAATGCGAAAAGGCAGGAAGAAGAAAAGTTCAAAACAGACAATGTCATATGAACAGAAGACTCTTGATGATCTTTTTTTGGAGATCGTTGGAAATATGTTAAAAAAAATGAATAAGGGGCAAAAGATGAAGTAATATTGAATTACCCGTTAATCCATCATTATCCAGAAACCTGATCATTCCTCCTCTTCATTTTCGCTCTCACAATCCTTATTTCTCCATACGAAAAATTATCCCCCAGCTTTTCCTTAATCGGTTTCAGGGTCTCTCCACCCATTTCAAGGATCGCACTCGATATAACTTCGATCGTTTCCCTTTTAACCAATTTCTCGATATTGATATTTTCACCTGCAATTATCAATTTTTCAATATGACCATAGATAGTATTCAAAGACAAATTCCTTGTTAACGTGATCTCATCAAGATCCATATCCTTATTCAGCATTTCAAGGGTCACATACTCGCTTGACCGCTTTTTTTCCGGCTGGCTGTATGAGTCATTTTTCTCGCAAAACCTTCTGATCTCACCCATGAAAATGGCGCCATATCTCTCAAGCTTCTTCTCTCCAACACCTGTTATCTTTCGAAAATCTTCTGGGGTGCACGGG
>JBDROC010000028.1:0-12992 GCA_043810475.1 Methanobacteriota archaeon
TATTTTCACCCGTTTCTGGTAGCTCTTTGACCTGTGGTCTGTTATTATGTAGCGGACACACTGGCCGGGCTGTATGTCGATGCCTTCCTGCCTGTACTGCCGAAGCGCAGCCAGCCTGTCATTGAACTGTCTGTAGTCATCGTACCCACGGGACATGCGCGTCTTGAATACCATGTCTGCAAGCGAGCTTTCGTGATCAAGCACTTTTCTCATGTATTCCCGCAGTACTTCGATCGTCTCTGGAATTTTCATGTAAAACTCAGAAGCGACACCTCCTGCAAAGTCCGTGAACCTTGTCTGGCCGGAGGGGACTGGCACATATTCGAACACGTGCCCGTTATCGGTTATCCTGATGATGTTGATGCCGCACACATGCAGAAAAGTACATGAGGTACCATACCCGATGTCCCCTCGACCACAGTCATACGTGACGGCTCAAAACTTGCAGTGTCAATGATCTGAGATATACAATACATAATTTCACATCCAGAAGGAATTACAGGGTTTGACCTGTATTCTTAAAAGAGCTTGGAGAGCGGTGTGAAAGTAATCATGGATATTGAAGGGATTTTACCCGCTTCCTCCCACCACCGCGCTTTTAACCATCACATGAGGTGCCCCGTCACTCACTGGCACGAGCTGCCCTGACTTCCCGCATCTGCCTGAATTCATTTGCAGGTCGTTCCCTACCATGGCAACACTGTTAAGTATCTCCAGGGTATTCCCGGATAATGACACATCCCGCAGCGACGTTGAGAGCTCTCCGTTCTTCACGATAAACCCGCGCTCTGCATTGAACTGGAAAATCCCTTCGCCCGGATTCACCTGACCTCCGCGCGATCCTATGAGGTATATCCCGTCCTTTATTTCCTCAAGCATCTCCTCGAAATTCGTCCCATCAGGTGCTATGAAGGTATTGCTCATCCTGATAACAGGTCTGGCGTATCCCTGCGCGCGGGCGTTCCTGCTGCTGCCGCCCAGTTTGCCTGCACTCTCGCGTGAGTGAAGGAAGGATTTGAGAACGCCATCCTGGATCAGTGTAGTCCGTTTTGATTCAGCGCCTTCATCATCGCATGGATAATACCCGAATTCATGCATCGAGGGATCGTCATACACAGTAATACATGGCGCTGCGATCTGCTTGCCTATTTTCCCCTCAAGGATAGAATTTCCCTCGATCACATGGTCTGCCTCCACTGCATGACCCACGGCTTCATGGATAAAAACGCCAGCCAGTTCCTGATCAAGTATCACATGGTATGTGCCGGCTTTGGGCGTCTTTGCAGAGAGAAGTTCCACCGCGGTATTTCCCGCCTTCCTGGCAAGCTCAAATGCATCATGTTTCTTAAAGATCTCAAAACCCATTATCCCGAACCTGCTTTCCCTTCCTATCTGGTAGTTCCCTCCAGACTGCGCGATGGCGCTAATGGCAAAACCTATCCTGTTCAGGGTATATTCACAGTCCAATCCTTCAGAGCTTGAATAGCCCACGGTCACGCGCGACTCGGAATAAACTGCGTTCGTGCTTGAAATTCCATCAATTCGGGCGCTTTTTTCTATTTCAATAAGCAATTTCACTTTATCTTCAATAGAAATATCATCAGGAGATTCCCTGACCTCTGGAAGATCCTTTAAATGCGGCTTTTCCACTGGCGCAAGCGTTATTTTCTCGCGGGGGAACCTCCTTCTTGCCGCACCTGCAAGCTTTCTGGCAGATATAAGAGGATCATCAAGAGCATCTTTATCGTCCAGAGAAACGAATCCCCACGAACCGCCGTCAAGGGCACGCACAGCCGCACCGCTTGAGAAATTGTTTGATATCTCGCGTATCTCACCATTGTCAAGCAAGATCGATGTGCTGTAACTCCGTATAGTACGGGTATCGTAAAAATCCATTTCTAGATCACAGCACCGTAACAGGTTTAGTTTCAGGCAGGACTATATTGAATCTGGTTCTTAATGCAAGCTTTTTAATTGTGGAGATAAAACCTTCTTTTTCTCTTCCCACAAGGCTGTGTTCCAGAACTTCTTCAATATTTGTCACAGGGATTATTTTGATTATATCCTTATATTCATCCTCAATAAGAACGTCGCCAAGATTCGACCTTGGAATTATGACCGTCTTTATTCCAGCAAGCGCCGCAGCTTCTATCTTATAAGTGACACCGCCCACAGGAAGCACATCGCCCCGTACTGATAATGATCCTGTCATCGCCACGCTCTGGTCAACAGGTATTCCCTGTATGGCAGAAAGCACGGCGGTTGCAATTGAAATACTTGCCGAATCGCCTTCCACCCCTTCATACGTGCCAACGAACTGTATATGGACGTCCATGCCGGCTATATCCTTACCCGTCGACTTCTTGATAAGGGCGGAAACGTTCTGAACAGCTTCTTTTGCTATGTTCTTAAGCATACCAGTTGCTATGATATGCCCCTCTTCCTTGGACTGCGTCGGCGTGACCTCAGCCATGATCGGAAGCACGATGCCTGAATCCTCGCCCATTACTGCAAGACCGTTGACCCTGCCTATCTGGGCGCCATCTTTCACAAAGAGCTTGTAATCTTTCCTTCTCTCAAGGTACTGGTGCGCAAGCTGCTGTTCCACAGAGCGGGCAATGCTCTTAGCCTTCAATACATGTTTTGCGGTCGTAAGTTCTGCCTTCTCACCGTGAGCAATATCTCCTGCCACACGCACAAGCCCTCCAAGGTCACGCAGCTTCAGCGTCAGGTGCCCTTTCCTGCCAGCCCTGCGCCTTGCCTCTCGGATGATCTCTTCCACCGCGCTTCTGTCAAAGTGAGGTATCTTCCCGTCCCTTACGACTTCCTGGGCAACAAATCGCACAAGCTTCTGCCTGTTCTCGGGATTATCTTCGATGGTGTCGCTCATGTAAACCTCGTAACCGTAGCCTTTTATTCTTGAGCGAAGAGCAGGATGCATGCCTTTTAAGGCATCAAGGTTCCCCGCAGCTATCATGATAAAATCGCAGGGCACCGGGTCTGTCTTGACCATTGCGCCGCTTGAGCGCTCGGACTGACCTGTGATCGCGAACTCCTTTTCCTGCAGTGCAGTAAGCAGGTTTTGCTGAGATTCGATACGCAGCGTATTTATTTCGTCGATGAAAAGCACGCCTTTATGCGCTTTATGGATGGCGCCGCTCTCGACCCTGTCATGAGCCGGAGTTTCAAGACCTCCTGACTGGAAAGGATCATGGCGCACATCGCCAAGAAGAGCGCCTGCATGCGATCCCGTGGCGTCTATATAAGGCGCTATCTCTTTTCCCACATTAGAAACAAGAAGCTTGGGAATAAATATTGTCTCCTTGGGCATGAACTGGCGCATCATTATCGCTATCAAAACCGCTGCTATTATCCCCCAGAGAAGCTGCCCCATAATATATGAATATGCTACAATTCCGAACACAAGAAGCATCACGAACATGTTCCTTGCCTGCGTCCTCTTCTGGGCTTCCAACTTGTGCGCATCGCTTATCTCCTTACCTTTTCCCGCAGGAACGATGCGTATCTTGGGAGTATTCGAGTCATCTGGATTATGGTATATAAGAACATCCTGCAGTTCTTCCTTTGGGAGCAGTTCAGCCATTGCTTTTGCAAGCATGGATTTGCCGGTGCCAGGTATCCCGAGCATCATCACATGCCTTCGCTGGTTCGCCGCCTTCTTGACGACCTCTACTGCGTGCTCCTGGCCTATGACCTGTTCTATTAATTTCTTGGGTACCTCTATATCTTTTGTTGAAGTTATCTCCAACCCGCCAAGAATATCCGGGTTATTTTCATCGTTTTGAGTATTTTCCATATTTTCTCAACTTATTAAAAGGTATATTTTATACGATTTAACCTTTATTAACAGGGATATTTATATAACCTGTGGAGGAACTGATGAAAACTTCAATACAAATAGGAAAAATAATGGGCATCCCGATAAAGTTGCACATTACATTTCTGCTGATTTTGCCAGTATTTGCATGGATGTTCGCGCGCTATGAACCGCAATTTGGCGGGTTCAATGATGTTGAACCTGTAATGTTTCGATATTTACTGGGAATGGCGACATCTGTCCTTCTTTTTACATGCGTGCTCCTGCATGAACTCGGTCATTCTTATGTTGCCAAAAAGCACGGAAGCAATATCAACAATATAACTCTTTTTCTCTTTGGAGGTATATCTTCAATGGAAGAGATACCCAAAGATCCAAAAACCGAGTTGAAGATGGCTATTTCAGGTCCAGCTGTCAGTCTTTTGATCGGTTCTGCCCTTATTATGATCCACGGAATTTTCAGACAGGAGTCGTTGTTTAATGAAGATAACCCCTATATGAGACTTATCTGGCTTGTTGGCTTCCTCAACGTAGTGCTCTGTTTCTTCAACATGATACCCGCGTTTCCAATGGATGGAGGCAGGGTTCTTAGAGCATGGCTAGCAGGCAGGATGTCGTACATCGAAGCCACACGGACTGCAGCAAACATTGGCAAGATGTTCGCTATATTCATGGGTTTTTTCGGGTTTTTTTACAACATCCTGCTCACACTCATCGCATTCTTTATATACATCGGCGCCTCAGAAGAAGAGAAATCCACTGAGGTAACCGTCATACTTGAAGGCGTGAAAGTAAGGGACATAATGTCAAAAGAAGTTAAAACCGTAAGTCCTGAAACCACTGTTGAAGAACTCCTGGATATGATGTTCAAATACAAACATATGGGTTACCCGGTCGTGGATGACTCTGAAGTAAAAGGAATTGTGACCTTTACTGACGTGCAGAAAGTCGCCAGGGAAGATAGAAAAAACGTTAAGGTCTCGCAGATAATGACAAAAGAGCTAATAACTGCTAAAGGAAATGATGAGGCAGTAACCGTCATGAAACTCCTTACTAAGAATAACATCGGGCGGATAATAGTAAAAAATGATGAAAAAATGATCGGCATCGTATCGCGAACAGATGTTTTGCGGGCTGTGCAATTACTGGAATAATATGAATGATGGAACGTACGAATTAAGCTGTAATCTCAATTTCAGGAATCCGAATGCACCTCTTAAATCCAAGATCATCCTGGTTGGGACCGCCCATGTTTCGGACAAGAGCGTGGCAGAAGTAAATGAAGTGATCCAGAGAGAAAAACCAGACATAGTGGCTGTTGAACTTGACAGGGCAAGATACAGGGCATTAAAAGGGGAAGATGATGTCAAAGAGATCAACATAAAGGAGATATTAAGCGGTGGGAAATTGAACCAGTTTCTACTGCACTGGCTTCTTGCATACATACAGAAAAAAATAGGAACCGATACAGGGGTGAAGCCTGGAGCAGAGATGCTGTCAGCCATCGAACTTGCCGAAAGCTCAGGCGCGCGCGTGGCGCTTATTGACAGGGATATACAGGTTACTCTCGGACGTTTCTGGAATATGATGTCTTTCTTTGAGAAACTGAAACTTTTTGGCTCTCTTGCGGGTGCAACAATGGGTTTTGGCACCAAGGATATCGATATCGATACTGTGACTGATGAGGACGTGGTCACTCAGTTGGTCTCGGAGTTAAGGAAGATGGCTCCAAGCGCAGCTTCAGTCCTGCTGGATGAGAGGAACGCCATAATGGCTAAAAACCTGCTTGATGTCTCAAAAGAAGGGACTGTTGTGGCTGTTATTGGGGCAGGACATCGCGAAGGCATCCAGAAATATCTTGATAATCCCGCTTCAATACCGCCAGTCGAAGAACTGATGGTGCTCCCAAAGAAACGTTTCAGCTGGGTTAAGGCGATATTATTTGCCTTATTCGCGATGGTTATTGGGATGCTGGCACTCCTTGTATTTTTTGGAGGCGTTCCACTTTCGAAGTTATTGACCATGCTTTTATACCTTTTCATTGCCCAGGGAATACTTGCTGCGCTCGGGGTTCTGGCGGTCAGAGGTCATCCGGCATCAGCTTTAACTGCTTTTGGTCTTGCCTGGTTCGGATTCCTGCATCCTTTATTGACAGTAGGAACTTTTGCTGGCATAGTTGAAATGCATTTTCGCCCTCCCACGACCGAGGATTTCAAAACGATATTGAAAGATGAATATCTGTTCAACTGGAATGAAATACCTGGAAAGGATAGCTGCAGAGTGATAGAATTCTTGAAGAAGAACCATAATGCAGAATGGCTTGATAATGCGAATATTGAGAAATTAGATGATGGTAAGGCTGTTCGCATCAGGACGGACAGGGAACAGATATTTTTACATATGGATGAGAAAAAAGGAACCGTTGTCCTCTCGATCGATAAAAAAAATACATTTGAGTTCGGAGTTGAAAAGGAAAATAGCAAGTTGAATGTGTATAAACCTCAGACATTATCAGATATGATGAACAACAAGCTCTTTCGCATTATTCTCGTGGCAGCACTCGCAAATGTCGGGAGCATGATCGGCACTTTCGTGGTAATCCCATTCTTACTTGTCCCTTACCTGCACATCGCAAATCCACTGGATACCCTAATAATGGCGCTAAATACCGGGATGGGTGAATTAGGGAAGCTTTTATAAGTATTTTATTAAGTGTCGGAATTAAATCTATTTCTCGATCACTGTCCCTTTATGCTTCCCGCTTGCAGCATCCACGATGTTCTTCGGATCTTCCCCGTTGAGCACTATCGTCTTTATGTTGCTTCGCTCAATGATCTTGGCTGCAAGCAGATCCACAGGCGCGTTGGCTCCAGCCACCATCTCGGTCTTCATGATTATCTCGATAAGCTGCTTCGGGGTCATTGAGTCGAATTTCTTTGCGTCCCTGTTCTTCTTTGGATCCGTCGTGTACACTCCATCGATAGCAGTGGCGTTAATAAGGAGATCTGCGCCGATGTATTCTGCAAGTATGGCTGATACTGCATCTGTGGTCTGCCCCGGTGTCACCCCACCCATGACCACTATTTTACCTGAGAGGCTTGCGTTCTTTGCCTCCTTATAATTAAGGGGAGGCTCATAATACGCGTCATCCCCGAGCGCAGTGATCAGAAGCCTGGCATTCAGGCGTGTGAGCTCGATACCGATAAGATCGCATGTGGCTTCATCTGCGCCCAGTTCTCTTGCAACGCCGATATAATCGCGCGCAGCTTTTCCGCCACCAGTCACAATATAGACAGTGTTCTTTTTTGAGATGTCTTTTATTGCAGCAGCATAATTTTTGAACTTTTCAGGGCTCAACGCGCGCGCAAGCACGGAGCCGCCCACCGAGATTACGATCTTCATATTGCTCAGTTATGCGTTATGATAATATTATCTTTCTGATACTAAACCTGCCTGTATTTTCCGAATCAATTCGGTTACAGGAAGGCAATACCGACAAGATTGAGCACTATCACAAGCACAGCCCCTGGTATTCCTCCAAGAGCGCATACCAGAAGCGCCATTCGTTCATAAGGAATGTTTAGATTAAAAAAAATATTGCCCACAGCAAGAATGATAAGACCCATGATAGTATTTACGATGAGAAGTTTCGCGGTCTTCAGAACGAAATATACAGCGATCACAGCAAGTACCGCCAGTAACAGGACTATTAGTTCGATCATATGCTATACGGGAATCTCTGTTTTATTAAACATTTCGGTCATTTATTGCACAGAACGATTATCATTTATAAGAAACATCATAATTAGTTATAAAAATGTGATAAATATGCAAAAAGAGATCATAATCCCAGAGTCAAGAGACAATGCTTTTAGAGACCTCATTATAAAAACGCCTGGCGGCGAGAATATCCCTGCATGCATGCAGTGCGGCATCTGCGCAGGCTCATGCCCAGTCAGCCATGAAATGGATTACACGCCACGGCAGCTTGTCCGCATGATCCAGCTAGGTCTCAAAAAAGAAGTGCTTAACAGCAATACGATATGGATCTGCACGACCTGTTTTTCATGCTCTGTGCGCTGCCCCAGGGGAATTTATCCAACTGAACTCATGGAGACGTTGAAGCCTATCGCAATGAAAGAAGGCATCAGGAATAAGAACGCAAAGTTCGATACCGTTTTTGCGGATGTTGTTAAGAAAAACGGCAGGGCGTCTGAATTCCTTCTCATCTCAAAATATAGCATTTCCGAGCCTGGAATGATAAAGCAGGCCCCGTTCGGTATTTCCCTTATAACTAAAGGAAAACTTCCGCTATCTATTGATAAAATGGATGATACGCGCGAACTGGAAGCAATATTCAAACTTGGTGAAGAAAATGACAGCCTGGAGACAGAAAAATGAAATATTCTTATTATCCCGGATGCACGCAGCATGGCACGGCAGTGGATTACCGCATGTCTGTGGAGGCGGTAATGAGCCGCCTGGGCATAGAACTTGAAGAAATTAAGAACTGGAATTGCTGCGGGGCATTCCATGTGGACGACTGGACAACGCGTGTCGGGCTTTCAGCAAGGACACTTGCGGCAGCAAAAGGTCTTGATGTCGCTACACCCTGCAATCTGTGCTACTCAAACCTGATGCGCGCAAACACCGCACTTGAAGACAGCGATCTTAAAAACAGGGTCAATGGGGCGCTTGCGACAAAATACGAAGGCAACGCGAAGCCCAAACATCTTCTTGAGGTCGTTGTAAAAGACCTTGGGTTTATGAAACTTTCCGAGCATGTGAAAAAACCTTTAAAGATAAAAGCGGTGCCATACTACGGCTGCCTGCTCACAAGACCTGAGAACAAATTCGACAGCCCGGAAAACCCAAAATCCCTGGATGACCTTATCTCTGCACTGGGGGCGGAGCCGGTAAAATACTTTTATAAAACAAAATGCTGTGGTGGGCCAATACTGATAACGAATGAAGACCTGGCACTTACGCTTGCCAGAGATTTACTTGTGATGGCAAAAGAATCAGGCGCTGACTGCATGGTAGTGACGTGCCCAATGTGCCACCTCCAGCTTGATGCAAAACAGAAGGCAGTCGAGACAAAATTTAACATAAAGATTGAAATGCCCATTATCTATTTCACGCAGCTCATTGGTCTTGCTATGGGTATTGCTCCAGCAGAGCTTGGACTGGATAAACATCTTGTCCCGAGTGATAAATTCATCTCAAAGGCAGGGTGGTAACATGGTTGAGAATGATAAGACCCATGTGACCGAAAAACCTCAAAAAGAATCAACTACCAAAACAGAGATGGCGCCCAAAAAGATAGGCGTGTACTTGTGCAGATGCGGAGGCAATATTAGCGATGTGGTGGACTTGCAGTCTGTCGCTGATAGTCTGAAAGATGAAAACGTCACCGTGAATATCCAGGACTACCTTTGCAGCAGCGCGGGACAGGACAAAATAAAAAGCGATATCGAGAAGGGAAAAATAGACCGCGTTGTAATTGGCTCATGCTCGCCAAAGCTGCATCTTGAGACTTTCAGGAGTATGGTCAAGGGCGCTGGAGTCAACCCGAATCTGCTTGAGATTACAAACATCAGGGAGCAGGCAAGCTGGGTGCATGATAAAGAGGGAAAGGACAGCGTCAATTCAAAGATCAGAGGGCTGATAAAAGGTGCAGTTGCCCGCATGGGTTCTATCGAGCCGCTTGTACCGCTTGAGAAAAAACTTGTTGACAGGACACTTGTTGTAGGTGGTGGGATTGCGGGGATCACTACAGCCCTTGAACTTGCTGATGACCATGAAGTGATCCTTATCGAAAAGCAGCCATACCTTGGCGGGCATATGATAGGGCTTTCCAAGACATTTCCAACAATGGACTGCTCGCAGTGCATACTTACTCCCAGGATGGTGGCTGTGCATAATCATCCTGGCATAACGATGCATACGCAGACCGAAATGGCGGAAGTAAAAGGGAGCCAGGGTGATTACTCGATTACCCTCAAACACAGCCCGCGCTATGTGGATATCAAAAAGTGCATTTCATGCGGAGCATGCACAAGGAAATGCCCTACATGCGCCATATTCCTGCCATTTGCCCAGGCAGTCCCGCAGGCGTATATGATAGACATGTCAAAATGCGACCGGTGCGGCGCATGCGTTAAAATATGTCCCCGCGATGCAGTGAACCTTGATGCAAAGGAAGAGATCAGCATGATCTCTGTGGGTGCTGTTGCGATAGCTACTGGTTTTGAACCAATTGATCCCTCATTTATCGAGGAATACAATTATCCCGCACCAAACCTGCTCACTGCTGTTGAATTTGAGGATATGCTCTCAGCAAAGAGCAAAACAGGAATGAGGCTGCAAAAGGCGGACGGGTCGTTCCCTGACCGAGTGGCTTTTGTGCTGTGCGCCGGAAGCCGTGATTTCACAGGAAAAAGGAGAAAGCATTGCTCAAAAGTCTGCTGCATTTACTCACAAAAGCAGGCTCAGCTTGTGAAAAAAATGAAACCTGAAGCTGAAGCCTGGATATTTTATATCGACATGCGCTCCGCAGGGAGGCGCTTTGAAGAATTCTACCACCATACGCAGGAGATGGGCGTAAATTACGTTCGCGGAAAAGTGGCAGAGATAATCCCGAAGCAGGACGGAACGCTCATGGTGCAGTACGAGGACACCAACCTTGGCAGGAAAGGGCGCGAAATATTTGACATGGTAGTGCTGTGCCCTGCACTTATTCCCTCTACCGGTACAAAAGAGCTTGCCGACAGGCTCGGCGTACCCCTGGGAGATGACGGGTTCATCGAGGAAAAACACGTCAAGCTCGACCCTGTGAACACGCTGAACCAGGCGGTGTTCGCTGCGGGCTGCGTGCTGGGTCCCAAGGACATACATGATTCCGTCACAGAGGGTGTGAGCGCGGCTCACAAGGTCTCGCAATTCCTCGGGAAAGGAATGATACTCATCCCGCCCGAAAAGCCCATGATACTTGAATGCAACGGCTGCAGCGACTGCGTGAAAGCCTGTCCTTATAATGCCCTGACACTTTCTGGCGGGAAAGCTGTGCTCTCTCCGCTGGCGTGCACAGGCTGCGGTATCTGCGTGCCCGCCTGCCCGATAAAGGGCATCGAGATAAGGAACTTCATGCACAACCAGTTAAAGGCGCAATTAAAGGCTATGCTGGGTGAAGCACCAGGAGTGGTCGTATTCATCGACCCGTATGCCTACGCTGCTGCTGATATTGCGGGAGTGAACAGGAAACAGTATTCTTCACTTGTCAGGTTCATAAGCCTGCCATCGATCCATGTTCTTGATGCAGATGTTGTGAATGCGGCTTTTGAATATGGCGCAACAGGTGTAATGCTTATTGAGGGTACTACTGATGAAAAGCTCACTTCGCTATCTGATGATCTGTATAAGAAGCTTAAAAAAGATACTCGAAAGCACAAGAAGCCGCTACGGTATTCACACATCGAGACCGCGCAATATGAAAAGCTGACGGATCTTCTGAACGTATTTGCTTCGCAGGCGGGCGCAAAGGCAGAGAAAAGGAGCAGGAATGAGAAAGGGGAAGAAACTTATAAAAAAATCGTTACCTGATCTCAAATGGCACGCGCTCGATCTCCCCGCCAATTCGACCATTTAATTCCACTCCACCTTTTACCCCTTTAACTTCAAGCCCATCGAACTCATCAGGCCCGCAGAGTATATCCTGCTCAGGATGTGTCCCTGGAATTATACTGCAGGCAAGACGCGTCGCAGGTCCGGCTGAGACCACGACTTTAAGCCGCCGAGATGCAGGATGGTTTTTTGGCAGGACAATGAATGGTGAACCCACCTCACGTATCATGTACAACACGCATTTTATTCCATTTATGGTCTTTTTATCTGTCCCGAAACCAGAAGCTACAAGCAGGTCTTCGGGGTCAAGCGCCAGAATTATCTCCTCTTTCTCGGTCTCGAGAAAAAATTGAGTGTGGTCTCCTGCCTTTACTATGCCCAACGTCCCGTCCCTTCCTCGCAGAAGAAGCATTTCATCATAGTTCAGATGGATCATTCTTCTTTAAACATCTGGCTTACAATGGTCGAATTGCATGATGGGCACGTCACTTTTTTCCCGGCGCCTCTGAACTCATTCTTGCAGTCACTGCATTTATAGAATTTCGCGTTCAGGGATGTAATCTCGATATTGAACGCATCACCGACACTGCACATGTTTTTGTTCACCTCCATAACATTTGGATATATACGTTTATTCATGTTAAGGATATATTAAACTTTCTTCAGGCTGATATTGTCTAATTATATCCCTTTAAATTGACAATATCTTCTGTTAAGAAACTTCAAATATCAGGATACCCAATATCCGAACATGGACACTAAAAGAACCCAGAACCGCATGAAACAAGAATCAGCTAACATCCACTGCCCTGCAGGTCATTATGTCTGCAATGAATGTCACGCAAGTGATTCCATAAAGGATAGCTCATCTCGACCCTTTGTCTTCATAAACGCAGCCATGAGCGCTGATGGGAAAATTGCCACAATTGAGCGAAAGCAGACGAGAATATCAGGCAGCCTTGATTTTGACCGCATGGATGAACTACGGGCTTCTTCTGATGCGATAATCGTAGGTATAGGCACAATCCTTTCCGATAATCCCAGTCTCACCGTGAAATCAGGGACGCGAAGAGAAAAACGGTGCGCTCTGGGGTTGGATGAGAACCCCGTTAGGATCGTTGTGGACAGTTCGGCGCGTACTCCTCTTGAGGCTGATATTTTCAAGAAAGGAGCAGGTAGGAAGATCATCGCGGTATCCGAGAGCGCACCGAAGGAGAAAGTTAAAGAGCTTTCAAAGGCGGCTGGGATCATCGTAGCTGGTGAAAAAACCATTGACCTTGAAAAGCTCCTGATTGAACTGAAATCTCAAGGGATCAGTCGAATGATGGTGGAAGGAGGTGCGACGTTGAACTGGGGTCTTATCTCGGAAGGGCTTGTGGATGAGATATATACTTTCATCGGGAATATTATTATCGGAGGAAGGACTGCGCCGACACTGGTTGATGGAGAGGGATTTGCAGGGGACTTTTGCAGGATGGAGCTGCTGTCGTGTGAGAAGATGGAGAATGGTGTACTTATTAGATGGAAGGTT
>JBDROC010000029.1:0-8180 GCA_043810475.1 Methanobacteriota archaeon
GGCTATTAGAGCAGTCCCATCATTTTATGGGTCTGCGGGATAACCCGCACATCTTTTAATTTTTCTCCCACAAAATCCATCA
Organism: Methanobacteriota archaeon; assembly: GCA_043810475.1. Lineage (GTDB taxonomy): Archaea > Halobacteriota > Methanosarcinia > Methanosarcinales > Methanoperedenaceae > Methanoperedens. The sequence continues at coordinate 83 of JBDROC010000029.1, forward strand.
GTTCAAACAGCTTACCTGCATGAATTCTTCTGTCTGAAGTCACAGGCTGGAGAATGAGAGGGATATTCCTGTCTATCGAAGCTATACCATTCACTGCAGAATATAATGATCCGTTTGTTGTTTCTGGAAGTACCACTATTTTTACAAAAGTTTCTGCAGATCCATTGAAGATGGCGATGGTCTCAAGTTCGTTCTTTAGCAGATCCTCGTAATGTCGCGTGGAATCGTGCTCTGGTAATTTAATATCACATGATGCAACTGCAATGACATCCTTTAATTTTCGTGCTTCATCTGGTAATCCTGAATTTGTCTCAAGGTATAATGGATACTCTGCGTCAAGTTCCCTGATAAAATCCGCATGTATCAGCGGCTCACCGCCGGTAAGGCTAATATGCCTGGTAGAAGGAGACCATAATTTCTGTATTGTCTCAATAAGATAATCCCTGCTGACTGGATTTTTTACAGTATTGAAGTCACCTGTTGCAGGAATTTTCTCAATCCTGCACGAGTCCGTTACTCTACGGCTCCGGGGAGTGTCGCAATAAAGGCAATGGAGCTGGCACTGCTGGAACCGCACGAAAACCTGGCGCGTTCCAGCATGAGTGCCCTCTCCCTGTATGGAATTAAATATTTCTTCTATCTGCGCTTGCATCAGGAGATGTTATCTCACAAAGTCGATCCCGTATCTTGCGGTCGCTATGTTTCCCTTAGTACCCTTTCCGAGAATCTGGGGGGATTGAACACCAGTAACCACGATCATAGTCCTGATAATGTGCTCAAGGTCTGGATCTACCATGGCTCCCCAGATCAACCTTGCCTTGGGGTCGATGCGAGCATAAAGCTCGTTAACAACGCTCTCTGCTTCTGCGATCGTCATATCAGGACCTCCAACGACATTGATAAGAGCTGACGTAGCACCAGAAACATCTACATCCAGCAGCGGGCTTCTAAGAGCTTTCTGCACTGATTCTAAAGCTTTATTCTCACCTTCTGCTTCTCCAAGGCCGATCATAGCAACACCGCTCTTTTGCATTATAACTCTTACGTCTGCGAAATCAAGATTGACAAGACCCGGTCTTGTAATGAGTTCAGTGATGCCTTTGACAGCGCGCATGAGTACCTCATCGCACACTTTAAATGCTGCCTGCAACGGCAGATGAGGGACTACTTCAAGTAATTTGTCATTAGGGACAACGATCACAGTATCCACGACGTCGCGCAAGCGTTCAAGCCCTGCTTCTGCATTCTCCATCCGTATCGCTCCTTCTACAGAGAAAGGCAGAGTGACAACAGCTATCGTCAGGGCACCGGAATCGCGAGCAACTTCAGCCACAACAGGTGCCGCACCTGTGCCGGTACCGCCGCCAAGACCGCATGTTATAAAAACCATATCAGCATTTCCCACTGCTTTCTCGATCATGGCTTTGGACTCCTGTGCTGCGTCCTGCCCTATCTGTGGTACGCTGCCAGCTCCAAGTCCCCTGGTCCTGCTCCTTCCGATAAGGATCTTATTCCTGACCTTGATATTCAGTAAATGCTGGGCATCTGTATTGATGGCATACATGTCAGCCCCAATTATACCTTCTTCCATCACCCTCTGAATTGTGTTTGAACCTGAACCTCCGCAGCCGATAACGACGATATTCGTTTTTAATTCCTGCAATATTTTCAGAAGTTCTTCGTCAGTTTCTCCCACTGGGGGCATTCTGGATTCTCCGGCTCTTGCCATTGCCTCATTTATAATTGATTCCATATTTTACTCCTCAATCGCCTTTTCATAATTTAACTTGATGGCTCTAATATTTATTTCATATACCATCTCTGGATTTATAGTTTTTCCATCAAGAATAACTGAATCTCCCCTTGCCAATCTTCCAAAGAGAGGGCCCTCTGTTATCCCGAGAGCTCTTGCACGTTCTGTGCTGAATTTTTTTTCGATTATTTGAAGGACTCCATTAATCGTATTAACATCATACTTTTTTTCGATTATTTCAATACACTCATTCGTTAATTCCTCAGCAGCAAGCCTTGCGCAATTGCTATCCAGTCCGATAAGAACGTGTGCAAACCTTCCGTCCTCATATTCGATATATGCAATGTTATGGTCTGATAGGAATTTCCGAAGCCGCTCCCTGTCAATTTTTTCAGCTTCAGATAACAGGGCTGGGCTTATTCGCGCTATTTTTACCCTTGGACAAATACAGTTATGGCATTCGCATTTTATTCCGTTCGTGATCCTTGCGCGACCGGTCGGGCACACCTCTTTTACCTTCTGCCGAAGTTGCCTGCAGAACTGCCACGGAACTCCATCCATGTCCCTGATATCGCTTTCTTTGAGGACTTCATATCCTGTGCGTTCTATCATTGCGCTGAGTCTTTCGCGTTGTTGTGCTTTCATGGATTTTCTGTCAATGTAAGCAAAATCAGCTTTTGATCTAATAAATGCCTGGTGTATAATTTCCTCATCCAGAAGGTCAAGCGCATGTGATGGAAAAATATGACCGAAAGCAACATCGGTCTCAAAAATGAGCGCAGTCTGCCTTGGTGCATAGTGAGTCCCACCGAACCCGACAGCAACGGGGGAATCGCTTTCTTTGTACAAAAGGATCGCCTCTGCAACGATCCTTCCTGCCACTTCATCGAGCCACTGCTTTTCATTGCTTCCAATTTCTATGAAAACTGATGGTACATCAATATCGCTGGGTCCGTGATGCGTACATTCAAGTGTGACCTCGTATTCTTCGTTCTCTGCCAGCAATTTAAGCGAGCGAAGAAGCGTTCGCACAGCCTGGGGCGATGAAGCTGCAAGATGTTTTTTGAGTCCACCGAATTTTGGTTCATCAATGTTCCCTGTGGAATGAACTGTAAGAATAGCTCTTGCGTCTTTGCTCCTGTGTTTGGATGCAAAAATAAGGAGGCTCGCTGGAAATCCAGATTCTTGCATTCTCCTGTCAAGCCCATCCTGATATATGAGATGGTCTTTTATTTCTACTAGCCTGTAATTCTTAAATTCAAAAACAGTATATAACTCAGAACTTTTCTGCTCCCATTTTCGAAGAGCTAATAGATTATTTTTGATATTCTGACTGGCTCTGTCCTGAGTTGAACAAACTACTGTTACTTTTACCTCACTGCTCAAACCACTGCCTTCTGGACTTTAATCATATCAATCAAAATCGCTGCCTGTTATCAATTTTTTATCTACGATGGCATAATCTTTTGCAGCCCTGACAGCCTCAAAAGGTATCAGTAGATAATTGGCCTGGTTTTTGTATTTAGATATATCAACAAAGGTGTTGGGCTTTACCATCAGATACAAAAGTTGACCTGTTTTTGATTCCATGATCACGTTGTTAACGATGCCGAGTTCTGACCCATCCGTGAGCATAACTCTTTTATTTGATAGATTTTTTGCAAGTATCTTCGCCATAGTAATCCCTTAATGAACTGGAATGTTCATCAAACTGCTATTTTTATCTATAACCTATATAAGACTTCTGTTCCTGCTTTGTCCCGCCTTTGAACTGCTCCTGCAGCTTTTCATAATATTCTATCATTCCTTCTACGAGAGCAGGTCTGACTTTCTTCAGTGCTGCGCGGAAATGTCTCATTTCGATCTTCTTGATATTGAAATCCTCACGCAAAGCCAGCATTACAGCCTCTCTACACAACGATTCGATGTCTGCACCAACGTAATTATCAGTAAGGTCTGCAAGTTCTTCGATGTTAACATCATCAGAAAGCTTTTTTTCATCGTATATAATGTACTGCCCGTTGTCCTCTCTGACATGCAGGTTATAAGTTCGTCCATCATTGAATTTAAATGTCGCAAATTCCTTATTTTCATCAAGCGCTATCTCTACTGATCTGGCTTCATTAATTACGCGGATGATTTTCTCAGTTTCGTTCCTGGTGATTTTCACATGATCTACACGATCGATACCGAGATCTTCAGTGAGGAACTTTATGAGCATATTGTTATCGTTTCCAGGGACATTCCCCCAATTGAAAACTGTGGTTTCCCTGGAAAGATTCTTCAGGTGTATATTGAATATCTCGATCCTGCCCTCTCTGCCAGGAGGTCCAACGAAAACCAGTCTGTCAAACCTGCCTGAACGGATAAGCGCTGGGTCTACGATCTCAGGTCTGTTCGTTGCAGCTATCACCACAACGTTCTTTAGCGTCTCGATGCCATCAAGTTCTATGAGAAGCTGGTTGACCACCCGTTCTGAAGCTTTCGAACCAATTTCCATTCCCCTGATTGGAGCTATCGCGTCAAGTTCATCAAGGAACAGTATGGACGGGGCTACCTGACGCGCTTTTTTGAAAATATCACGTACTGCTTTCTCTGAATCACCCAGCCATTTAGAAATAAGCTGGGGACCCCTTATGCTTATAAAATTAGCAGAACTCTCGTTCGCCACTGCTTTCGCAAGTAACGTCTTGCCGGTTCCAGGTGGACCGTAGAGCAGTATGCCCTTGGGCGGCCTGATACCCATCCTTTCAAATTTCTCAGGTCTCTTTAGCGGCCATTCAACTGCTTCGATTATCTCCTGCCTTGCACTATCAAGCCCGCCAACATCATTCCATGAAATCTCCGGGATCTCGACAAGTACTTCTCTCATCGCCGATGGTTCGACTTCCTTAAGCGCGGCTTCAAAGTCATAAACTGTGACCTGCATGCTGTTCAGTAACTCGCGCGGAACAGCTTCATCCAGTTTTATCTGGGGAAGATATCTGCGAAGTGCTTTCATGGCAGCTTCTCTTGCAAGGGCTGATATGTCAGCGCCTACGAACCCATGTGTCCTGTCTGCAATTTCATTAAGCTTGACGTTATCTGAAAGCGGCATGCCTCGTGTATGGATCTGCAATATCTCGAATCGTTCATTCCTGTCCGGCACACCGATTTCGATCTCCCTGTCGAACCTGCCGGGTCTGCGCAGCGCCGGATCAATGGCATCTATCCGGTTCGTAGCACCTATCACCACTACCTGACCTCTCTCCTCAAGCCCGTCCATCATGGTAAGAAGCTGTGCAACTACCCGCCGTTCCACTTCACCTGTCACATCTTCCCTTTTAGGAGCAATGGAATCAAGTTCATCTATGAAAATTATGGAAGGGGCATCTTTATTCGCCTGTTCGAAAAGCTCTCGAAGCCTCTGTTCGCTCTCACCGTAATATTTACTCATTATTTCAGGTCCGGCTATGGAGAAAAAGTTGGCGCCAGACTCATTGGCTACCGCGCGGGCGATGAGTGTTTTACCTGTTCCCGGAGGACCGAACATAAGAACGCCCTTCGGGGATCCGATGCCTAATCTCTCAAATACTTCTGGATGCTTCATGGGAAGTTCGATCATCTCGCGAAGCCGCTGGATCTCATCTGAGAGACCGCCGATATCTTCATACGTTATACCTGTACCAGTCACTTCCAGAATTACTGGCTTTTCCCTGAGTTTGATCTCAGTAGACTCTGCTATGGACAATATGCCATCTGGTTCAGCTTCGATCGCAACAAGCGGAATAGTCTGACCTGTCACAACGCGTCCAAGGAAGGGATGAGCCATTGTGCTCATGACCGGAATAATATCTCCTTTGATGATGGAACGTTTCATTATCTGGCGCTTTACCATTTCTTCAGCTTCGCCACCGAACTGTATGGATGTGCCTTCGGGGGGTGCAAGGACTATCCTGTTCGCTATCTTAACATCAGCCTTCTTTATCTTAACGTGGTCACCGATCCCGGCACCAGAGTTCTGTCTGATAAAACCATCGATGCGAATAATATCCTGGTCCCAGTCAATGCGGTCAGCACGCCATACTTTTGCTGATGTGGTCCTCTTTCCTTCGAGTTCTATTATGTCGCCAGGTGTGAGCTGCAGGATCATCATAGTATGCGGGTCAAGCCGCGCAATCCCTCTTCCAGAATCGTTCGGGTATGCTTTTGCCACAGTTAGCGTTATCTCATCCATTGTTATATCCCCTCAGATATGGATCAATGATCTTTCATTTTCAACAGGATGACCCTGCTGAAAATATTTTCCAGTAGATCTTTTTGAACTGATCTGTCATTTCCTCCATGTTTGAATGTCAGAAATCTTGCATAATCAGAAATATCATTCTCAGATAAAGAAGTATTCTTCTTTATGAAAGTGCTGATCTCCGTATCGATATCTTTGCTTACCGGTATCTCGTATGCATTTGATATGTCATCACCGGTCAATTCTTTATACATCTCATTAAGATCCGGTGAAGGCATCAGGAATACCTTCTTTCATATTTCATAGTTCGCATCATTATTTCCCTCCGAACTTAACCATGTATATAATTATTATAATATTTATACTTTTTTGGTCGAAGCTGTGATAGTAGCCGCCTCAGGGAACTTTTTTTTTGTTTTCATGAATTCTCTTGCTTTTTTCATCGCTGTGGGATAAACGAACAACCACCCTTCATTAAGCAGAATAGTTCCATCCCGGATCATCTCTTTACTCAATACTCCTGCCCCGAATTCCATCAACAACTGTATCGTCGCAACGCTCGATGCTGAATATTCGTCCATGTCCCTGGATTCAGTTGCTACATCGTGAAGAAGCATTTTATACAGGCCTCTGAACTTATTTGCTGGAACATATTGTTTTTCTCCGGTCCTTAAAAGGACATTTAACTCGATCAGATCGGCGGTTAATTTATTTATTTTCTCCTCTTTCCAGACCTCAGTTGGGTTATCCATAAGCTCATACGCAGCCCAGACGTCACGCAGGTATGAATCTATTTCCTCCTTATTTTCCACCCTTTTTAAAGCGTATTTTGCTGATCTGAGTTCAGGTAAATTGAAAATATAATACCTCAAAAGGTTTCTGAGTTTCTCCCCCTCCTCCCCCTCAACTATCGTCATCATCTTCAGGATCTCGTATTCGATATCGCTGAGGATTACGTTCAGGTTTGTTGACATTTCACACCTTTAGTCATGGCGCATCAATTAAGAACCAGGGAAGTAATACACCCTGCAATGCAGCCGTTCATTCAACCATCTCCGCAATGAAAATGCATTCCTGTGCACCTTCAATAGCGCATTCCGTTCCTTTCTTACAATAGTATCTTGGATCAAAGTGTTTTCTAGCCAGCCCTCCGAAAAACCCCCTTAATAGATCACAATATTTACATTTTTTATCAAAAACCAGCCCTTTTACCCTGAATAAGACTTTTTTTTCTGATTTTTCGATAGATATTTTAATTTTATCTTTTTCAAATTCACTGCAGCTGTCTTCGATCCGATCAAATTTGAGATCCAATGCAGCCTGTTCCCCCGCTTCAAACATCAATACTGAATTCGCGGCTTCAGTAACGATATTATTGCAGACTTCTATATATGCTTCCAGAAATTTTCTGAACAATCATTCACGCCCTTTAATAATAATAACTTATTGCTAACAATTGGCTAACACCGTATTCATAAAGCTATACATAATTTTTTCCACAACATGATTATTGATTTAGGTTTATTTAATACTTTAGGCTTTTTTTATGTACTTGGTCAAGTTCATACCCCAATCAAGAATTACTATAGATCAAACTTCATCAATACCTGTTTACAGATATTGAACTTATCGCATTCATCACATTCATTCCAGATTATCTTTTTTTCCTCATTTTCAAGCCTGTGTGCCCCTTTTTTCTCAAAAAAGACGGGTGATGTAGTCCTGAGATAGACATTATCGGTAATCTCTGCAGCGCGGTTCAGGACAACATTGACAAGTTCGCTGCCTATGCCTCTGTTACGATATGATGGGAGCATGGCGATAGATCTGAGTTCGACAATATCGCCCATGTCCAGGCAGGCGCACCCGACCGTTATTCCGTCTTTCACCGCTATTATGAATTCGGGAAGGTTCTTTTCCACCTTTTCAGTGTCAAGGCAGTAAAAGGAAAGGAGCTTTTTAATGTTCTTAATATCTGCCTGTGTTGCTTTCCTGATGTCTATATCCATGGGTTTAGTTATAAATCGAACACGGATGACGCGGATTACACGGATTTTCACGGATCCGTGCGTATCCGCGTCATCCGTGAAATCCGTGTTCTATCGTCGGTTTTTCTCTTA
>JBDROC010000030.1:0-8383 GCA_043810475.1 Methanobacteriota archaeon
AGATGAGAATGCAATGCAATTACTCAGGATCGGACTGCTTATAGGCGCTGGGCCCAAACCATCCTTTGGACTTGGATTTTTAAGAGTCATCAAGTAATTTTTGTACATCTCTCTGTTCCATGCGGAATAGCAATACTTAAACTTCCTCCCGCTTATTCAGAGGCACATGGTAAAAGTTGAAGTCATGATGGATGAGAGGGCTTTGCTTGCACGAGCCATGCTCAACCTCAGGCTGATAAAATTATCATGGGCGCTTTTCTTTATCCTTATCGGAGCGAGCTGGATCCTTGAAAGACCCTATCAGTTAGAAAGTACGCAAAAATGGGCGCTCATATATGCTGGCACTGGTGCGATATTGCTTTTGTTGAATCTTCTGAGATTTATTTTCAAAATCCCTATTAGCAGGTTTACCACAGGGCTCGGATTTCTTGGCGTTTTGATGGGCGCGGCGAATTATAATGCTCCTGGCAGCATTTCAATATGGGCTGCGGCTGTACTTATTATCGGGTTCAGTATGCTGCTCGGTGCGCTAAAGAGATAATAGAATATTAGGATTTACTTTTCCAGCATAGCCCTTGCATCCACCGCAATAGCCCCTTTCTCACCAACGATCAGAGGATTGATATCAAGCTCAATGATATTCTCTTTCTGCGCCATCTCGGACACAGAAACAAGCACATCCGCAACAGCATCAACATCAGCAGGCTTTCTTCCTCTGATACCCTTTAGAATTGGATACCCCTTTATCTCAGATATCATCTCAAGCGCTTCCTTCTTATCGATAGGAGTAACCCTGAACGAAACGTCCTTATAGATCTCCACAAAGATCCCACCGAGCCCGAACATCAGGGCATGACCGAACTGCGCATCCTTCTTGATTCCCACGATGACCTCATGACCCGATGGCGCCATCTGCTGCACAAGGACGCCTTCAATATTTGCATCCGGGACTGCTTTACTGACCCTTGATATCATATCTGAATATGCAACCTTCACGTCCTCTTTCTTAATGTTCAATACCACGCCCCCCACATCTGACTTATGAGAAATATCAGGTGAGGATATCTTCATTACCACAGGAAAACCAATTCTTGCAGCGATACGAAAAGCTTCGTCCGCGCTTTTTGCTATGCTGCCCTGCGTAACCGGGATCCCATATTTTGAAAGGACTTTTTTTGCCTCATGCTCGGTCAATATCTTCATTTGCATATCCCCATTTCGTCCTCCTGCCCAACTCCGATCTTCACTTTATCAAGAAATTCCCGGTGTTTTATTAAACAAGACAGGGCTTTCACAGCCCGCTCAGGAACTGGATAATTCGGAATGCATCCGCTCTTGAGTATCTCCACTCCTTCCCCAGTACCTGCCCCGCCCATCCAGCATGCGATAATAGGTTTTCTGCTTTTTGCTTTTATGCATTTCTGCTTCATCTCAACAACGGCTTCTGCTGGGGGCATTGCGCTAAACATTGTGGTATGAACATAAATAACGATAATGGCATCCACATTTGGGTCATCATGAAGCGCCTTTATGGAATTGTGGTATATCTCGAAAGAAACTGTCCCTGCAGTGTCTATTGGATTTGAATTCGACGCGAACTGAGGAATGACCTTTTTGATTTTCTCCCGGGTCTCCGGGGTCAGGTCAACAATATTAATGCCATGCCTCTCGCACTCATCTGCCGCAACTATCGATGCGCCGCCTCCGTTTGACAGTATAGCTACATTATTTCCCGAAGGAAGAGGCTGGCATGAGAAAGCAAGCGCTGCATCGAAGAGTTCATCTATATTATTTACACGCAGTATTCCTGCCTGACGAAAAGCCGCAGAGTAAACCTCATCAGAGCCTGCGATAGAGCCCGTATGTGAAAAAACTGCTTTAGCCCCCCTCTTCGACCTTCCTGTCTTGATAGCCACGATCGGTTTTCTTACTCTTCGCACTGCGTCTATGAACTCCCTGCCGCGTTTTATTCCCTCCACATACATGGCAATGACCCCGGTCGATGGGTCGTTGTTCAGGTACTCTATCAGGTCAACATCATCAACTTCAGCCTTGTTGCCAGTACTTATGACCTTGCACAGACCTATTCCTGTATCTATCGTCCACTCAGCCAGAGCAAGACCAAGTGAGCCGCTCTGTGTGATGAACGATATCGAACCCGGACTCGGAAGCCTGCCTATTATGCTTGCATTCAGGCCCGCAGGTTCGTTCACGATTCCAAGCGTATTTGGTCCTATCATTCGCATTCCGTATTTTCTTACGATGGACACAAGCTCTTTTTCCAGTTCATCATTTCCCGTTTCACCAAATCCCGCGCTTATCACAATAAGTCCCTTAACACCTTTTTTCCCGCATTCTTCCACTACGGAAAGAACAAATTTCGCAGGAACGATTATCAATGCCATCTCCACTTCACCCGGAATGTCAAGGACAGAGTGATACGGATCCAGTCCCTGAATATTGGTTTCTCCTGGATTCACAGGATAGACTTTTCCTTTATAAGCGCTCAGGATGTTCTTGAGTATCCTGCCACCCCATTTGATTTCGTTATTTGACGCTCCGATGACAGCTATGGATGCAGGATAAAATATCGAGGATAGCATTTACATCCATTCCCTGTACTTCATGGCGCGCAGAACTCTTTGCTTTGCTATGCTCTCAGCCGTCTCCCTGGGGTAAGTATTATCCCTTTTAACTATATCCAGTATTTCTTTCGTGTTCTTTGAGATCGTGCTTTTGATCCTGTCAAATGCTTGTGTTTCTGTTCCACCATGATACTCAACAGATGCGGTTATCACCCCTCCTGCGTTCGCAACAAAATCAGGGATAATAAGTATCCCTCTATCATGCAGGCTTTTTTCTGCTTCCACAGTTATAGGTATATTTGCACCTTCGATTATCAATTTCGCATCCAGGACATCAGAATTCGATTCGTTAATTACATCCGGTCTTGCAGCAGGGATAAAAATTTCAGTACTGATATTGAGCAAATCAGATGTCTTTCTGACCTCACAGTCCTTATAATTGATGACAGAACCAGTTGTTTTCTTGACCTTGATAAGTTCCTGGATGTTAATTCCGCCCGGATTGTATACCGTACCTTTTGAATCACTTGTAGCTATGAGTTTTGCACCCCTTTCTTCGAAAAATCTGGCAGCCGGTTTTCCAACATTCCCGAAACCTTCTATTGTGAGGCGAGCTCCGTTCAGGTCAAGAGGCACATAATCTTTGGCAATATCCGCGCATACCGCCAATCCATATGCAGTGGCGCCTATCTCATCCAGAGGTATCCCACCGAGCTCAACCGGCAGTCCTACAGCGCGGGATGTCTCGTCGTATATATACGCCATACAGCTCTCATCAGTACCCATATCAGGTCCCGGGATATATTCTTGCAGGTTCTTTATCCCTCTTGCGAATGTCCGTATGATCTGTTCCATGTTTACGGTTTTGGGGTCAGCTATGATACCTGATTTTCCTCCTCCGTGAGGAATGCCTGCCATGACATTCTTATAGGTCATGGACCGCGCAAGTCTTCGAACCTCATCTGCTGTCACGTCAGCTGCCATTCGAACTCCACCAATAGCAGGTCCTGCAGCAATATTATCAACCACTACTATCGCCTTCATCTTCGTCCTGGGCTCGTATAGGAATACTATTTTTTCAGGTCCAATTTCATCTGTGGATTCAAAAACATATTCAGTGATTTCCATTTTGTTCCTCTCCCGTTCATGCATAATTAGTATGATTGATAATAAGTTTTTAGTTAATAAGTTTGTGGTATTTTTTTCGAATATTTTTCAACATTTGGTAAATTATATAACATTATGAGCCCTATATGAATCCGAAATGATAAAAAATTGTGCCCTTCATGGAGTCTTTAGAGGAACCAAATGTAAATGTGGCGAAGCAGGGATCCTGATACTGGACGCTGAGCAGACAGAAAGGCTTGGTCGCTTTGTCTCCGGGGCGCTGCGCCATTTTCCGGACGACCTTGGACTGGCGATGAACCAGCACGGCTGGGTTGACGTGGATGTTCTATGCGACGCCATGAGACCGCGGTACAAATGGTCTAATAAAGATAAGCTTTTCTCGATGATAGAATCTGATGAAAAAGGCAGATACGAGATACAGGGAAGGAAGATCCGAGCAAGGTACGGTCATTCTGTGGATGTTGACCTTGATTATCCAGAGACTGAACTTCCTGATCTCTATTATGGGGCAAGCCGCGAGGAAGTGGACATATTACTTGAAAAGGGTATAAGACCCATAAAACAAAGGTATGTTCACCTCAGCACATCAGTGGAGAAAGCCCTTGAGGTCGCCAAAATTCATTCCGATGATCCTGTATTGATCAAAATAAATGCGGCAGAAGCACAAAACGATGGGTGTAAGCTGCTTACTGCGAACGATAACATAGTGCTTTCAGATGAGATTCCCCCGCAATACCTGAGTTTAGTGCAGGATGAGCTTCAATAAAATATAAGTCGAAAAACATCATATCAGGTATGATGCTTAATCATATCATCTCAATGAAAGATTTTTCACGGGATGAGATCGATATTATTCTTAACAGGGTAAAAGAATTCGAACCTTTGGCGCGGGGTAAGCGCTCGAACCTGCTTTCTGGAAAAATACTTGCCACTCTTTTCTATGAACCAAGTACGCGCACGCGTATGTCCTTTGAGACAGCCATGAAGCGCCTCGGAGGGGAAGTGATCGATCTGGGCTCGATAGAATCAAGTTCTATAATCAAAGGAGAGAACCTTGCTGACACCATCAGGGTAATAGGGAACTATGCAGATGCCATAGTGCTACGACACCCGCGCGAAGGTGCGGCGCGGATGGCAAGTGAGTTTTCGAAGGTCCCTATAATCAATGCCGGGGACGGCGCAGGACATCATCCAACACAGACTCTGCTTGACCTTTATACAATAATGCGCGAGAGCAGCCTTTCAGGACTAAAGGTAGCGCTTGTAGGGGATCTAAAGTATGGCAGGACAGTTCATTCGCTGGCTTATGCCCTATCATTGTATCACGCTGATGTTACGCTTGTCTCACCTGCCCAGCTCAAGATGCCCGACGTTATCAAGAAAGACCTGAAAAAACAGGGTGCTGTTGTCAGGGAAACAACGAGCATTGAGGATGTTATGGGGGATGTGGATGTGTTATACATCACGCGGATCCAAAAAGAGCGCTTCCCCGACCCTGCTGAGTACCAAAAGGTTGCAGGCGTGTACAGGGTGACCGAAGAACTTCTTAAAAATGCCCGTGAGAATCTCATTATCATGCATCCCCTTCCCAGGGTGGATGAAATTGATCCTGCTGTGGATAAGACTAAATTCGCCCGTTATTTCGAGCAATCTTTCTATGGCGTCCCTGTCAGGATGGCGCTGCTTGCGATGGCATTGGAGGCAGTATGATAGAGAAAGAGATGCGCGTTCGCAGGATTCAACACGGGACTGTGATAGATCACATAACTGCCGGACAGGCTCTCAATGTGCTTCGAATTCTCGGAGTGTCAGGCACTACCAGTGCAGTAGTGAGTGTAGCTATGAACGTGCCTTCGGGGGCAATTGGATCAAAAGATATTGTCAAAGTAGAGGACAGGGAGCTTGAAGAAGAAGAGGTAGACAGGATATCGCTGATAGCGCCGAACGCTACCATCAATATCATCCGGGATTTTGAAGTTATAGAAAAATACAGGGTCGACCTTCCGGAGAGGCTTGAGGGCGTGGTAAAGTGCTCCAATCCGAATTGTATTTCAAACACGAACGAGCCAGTTATATCAAAATTCCTGGTAAATAAGAAACCTGTGGAACTGCGATGCATCTATTGCGACCACGTGATATCAGAGGGTATAGCGGAACACCTTATATAATAGCGGAACACCTTATATAATTGTACATTATATGAATAATGTATCACTATTAATAAGGGAGAAAAGGAGAGATCATGAGAGAAGATGGAGTGGCAGATGTTCATACGCATACCATGTATTCCGGACTCTCTAAATATTCTTGCCTTTCCTTCCCTGACAGCGTGACCACACCTAAAAAATCAGTCAGGATCGCTGAAAAAATTGGACTTGATCTTCTATGCATAACAGACCACAATACGATCAAAGGCGCCGTTGAAGCCAGGAAATATAACAGCGACCTTGTGGTGATAGGCGAAGAGATCCGTTCAAAAAGCGGAGAAATAATCGGACTTTTCCTTCAGGAAGAGATCAAACCGGGTTTGAGCGCGGAAGAGACCATAGAACTCATACATGAACAGGACGGGATAGCATTTGCCCCGCATCCGTATAGCGTTTACTGCCCATGTGTTGGTAATAAGCTTCATGTACTGAGATTGGATGGTATCGAAGTATTCAATTCATTGCACAGGGATGGGTATTCTAATGCTCTGGCGCTTGAAAGCTGCAATGGACATGCCAAACTTGGGGGAAGCGATGCGCATTCAAGCAGTATGATAGGCAACGGGTACACAACATTTATCGGTAATTCGCATGAAGAATTTCGAAGAGCCATAAAGAACAGGCAGACGTCATACGGTGGAAAGCCCGCGCCGCTTAAGGATATAGTCAATTACAGCATTCGTGTGGCGTATGAATCATCAAAGATGCTCTTGAATTTCAATAACATTCAATGCCCTATGTATGATCGAATATCGGAATTAAAAAAATCCCAAAAAATGATGTACCTGATGGGTTCATTTGCATACGCCTTTTCACCGCTGCCAGTTGTCTGCACGCTTATCGGGAACAGGATACTCAGCCTCAGGGGAAAAAAGAATATGATAGAACAGAAAAAACCTCGATTACATTTATAGATCATCTGTGCAAACATTAATTTATTTAAGAGTATTATAACCCCGCATGGACGAGAACACAGTAAACAGGACTAAGGCTGCCATCAATGCCCTTATTGATATTGAGCAGCTCTGGATAGAGAACACCCCTGACTATAAACTCTCGACGCAGGATCTGGTCGTTCTCAAGAAGAGACTTGAGAGGGTGACTGAGAATGTCTCGAAGATATATGAAGAGAACAAAGTGAAGATGCAGGCTGCTGAGGATGAGATCAAGAAGATGCATGAAGGGAAGAGAAAGAAATAATATTATTTTAAGATCGCACCAACAATTATTAATATACACTAAGTGAATAATACACTAAGTGAATATGAGGGCGAGTTTAAACGGAAAAAGATCATCGATCCACTTGTAAGGCTCGAAACATGGGAGAATTTTGCCGATATTTTGTTTGAAAAATGTAGGGATAGAATTGTAATTTTTGACGAATTCCAGAACTTTCGGGAAATCTATCCTGCTATTTTCTCTGTATTCCAGAGAAAGTTTGATGAAAACAAAGATATCCCGATACTTATGATATTTTCTGGTTCTCTCATCGGCATGATAAAAAGAACGTTTGAGGACATGAAAGTGCCGCTTTATGGAAGAGTAAAAACTAAGATAAAGCTTGCGCCTTTATCTTACAAGGACACCAGGACTATGCTTAATATCCTTGGCTATAAAAACGAAGCAGATTTTGTAGAGTTTTTTTCGATATTTGGGGGTATCCCGAAATACTACGTTGCGATAGAGGATTTTGAGCTTGAAGGAAAGCCGTTGATAGATGTTTTAACGTATCTTTTCCTGAGGGAAAACGCTCCATTCGGCTATGAAGTACTTGATGTGCTAAGGCAGGAATTTGGCAAAAGAAAGGGTACTTACACCATAATAAATCCTGTCATAGCATTCTGGTTCAGGTATATTCATAGAAATATCACTCTTTTTGAAGGAAAAAACTTTTTGGAGATCATCGGTATAATTAAGAAAGATCTGGGAAGCTATGAAGGCAGACGCTTTGAGATTGTGGGAAGGGAATTCTTCACAGAACTTAATAGTAACAGATTGCTGCCATTTAGATTCTCAAAAATAGGAACCTGGTGGGGTCCGTATCGCGATGGTGGAGAAAGAAAGACAGCAGAAATAGATATTGTTGCTTTAAGCGATCTGACTAAAGAGATCCTGTTTATTGAGTGCAAATGGCAGGATAAAGTTGATGCAAAAAAAATATTGGCGGAATTAAAAGAAAAGACAAAATTTGTGAACTGGAATAACGATAAGAGAAAGGAACACTACGCAATATTTGCCAGGTCTTTCAAGGATAAATTTAAAGAGCCAGATGTATTGCTTTTGGATTTAAATGATATGGAGAAAATGTTTTTGCCAAATAAAAAATCCACATCAATAAGGTTTATAAAGTCTAATGAGCCAAGTATATACAAACTCGGTAAATAAAGGAGCATAATCAATGGAAACCGTAACAAAATTAAAGGAACTGACAGTTGAAGAATTTAGAACTTTAATCTCAAATAC
>JBDROC010000031.1:0-2248 GCA_043810475.1 Methanobacteriota archaeon
CGTTTTCAGGGAAGAATGCCTTGAACTCAGAATATAACTGTGCAGCAAGCGTCTTGTTGTGTGAGATGACAAGCGTTGGTCGATCGACCTTTTGGATCACGTTCGCGACAGTGAAGGTCTTACCTGAGCCCGTTACGCCCAGCAGGGTCTGGTGCTTCATGCCCTGTTCTAAACCCTGCACAAGTTTTTCTATTGCCTGCACCTGGTCGCCCTCAGGTTCAAATCCTGAGACAAGTTTAAATTCCAGAGTCGAACCTCCTGATTCTTGCTGATAGCGGTTTGCTCTTCATCTGCATATATTATTATTCTGAGACATTATCAGGGTTTCCAAAAGTCTTATTTAGAGCTAAGTGAAAGTATTGCCGATGAAAGACCTTCTCTCCTGGGACCAGACACTTTTCAAAGACAGTGAGCTTTTTGAACTTGACCACGTACCTGAGCATTTCCAGCACAGGGATGCACAGTTGCAGTCACTCCTTTTCAGCGTCCGTCCTGCATTGAGCGGGGGAAGACCTCTCAACTGCCTGTGTGTGGGGCCGCCGGGTACTGGAAAAACAACAGCGATCATCAAGGTCTTTGAGGAGATCGAGAAGCATACTCCTAAAATAATTCCCGTTCTCGTGAACTGCCAGGCTTACTCGACAAGGTATGCGGTTTTTTCGCAGCTTTTCAATAAGCTTATCGGATATGCTCCTCCCTCTTCTGGTGCTTCCTTCAAAAAGGTGTTTGGTGAGGTAGCAAAATACCTTGTGGATAACGAGAGGGTGCTGGTGGTTGCACTTGACGACATGAACTATCTCTTCTACGAGAACGAGGTCAACGAGGTGCTCTACTCACTCCTCAGGGCGCATGAGACCCACCCAGGGGCGCGCATAGGCGTTATTGCAATATTAAGCGATACCGGTGTGCCGCATATTCTCGATCCGAAGGTGGAATCCGTGTTCCTGCCAGAAGAGATCACTTTCCCACAGTATGGTATTGGCGAGGTAAAAGATATCCTTTCAAACCGCGCAAGGCTTGGATTCTATCCTGGTGTGCTTGGTGAAAACGTACTTGAGCGAATTACTGAGCACACGGCTTCCCTTGGTGACCTTCGCGTGGGAATAGACCTCCTGAAGCGCGCAGGTTTGAACGCAGAGCGCCGCGCCAGCAGGACGATAGCGCTAGAGGACGTTGATAAGGCATATGATAGCTCGCGGCTCGTTCACCTCTCGTATGTGATGCGGACGCTGAAAGATGATGAGAAGGCTCTTCTCGGTCTGATAGCCGACTCGCCAAAAACAAATTCTGGGGACCTCTATGAGAAATTCCATTCGCAGACATCCCTTGGATACACGCGGTTCTATGAGCTGCTGAACAAACTCGGTTCTGTCAGGCTCATTGATGCGGATTTTACAGGCAAGGGCTCGCGCGGGAGAAGCAGGGTGGTGACGCTGCGTTATAAAGTGGATGAGATAAGAACAAGGCTGTGAACATGCGCCGGTCGGGAATCGAACCCGAGTTTAAGCGTTGGCAACGCTCAGTGATAGCCGCTACACTACCGGCGCGAACCGAGTGTCCTTTTGGGGCATTCCTTAGATACGCTAATCCGTATTAATAGTTTTTCTAATTGAGTTATTATATGCCCAATTGAGCTCTCAAATAATTGAACAGGATTATATAAATCGCAAGCAGCAATAGAGTAAATATAAGACTTTCTTTCCATTTCTTGTTCCACGATGCCCCGAAAAAAAGCCCAATTATGAAACCTGTAACATGAGAAAAATAAGCCACATTTCCTGCTTCTCCTGTCTGGATAGCGACGATATTGAATATGAAAAATACGATTATGAGAGGTCCTGCGGGGGATAGGAAACTGGTTGATAATTTCGGGTGACGGATGAGGAGCAATGCAGCCATGACCGAGAATATTGCGGCTGATGCGCCAACCATCTGTGCGCCAGGATAGACCGGGATGCTCAGGATAAAAGAGAGAATTCCTCCGGTAAAGAACACATATCCTGTGCGTCCATCGCCCACCTCATCCTCAAGACCATTCCCGAAAACATACAGGAAAAGCATGTTCCCGACAAGATGCACGAGGTTTGCATGGACGAATAATCCTGTCAGCAAAGTATGATAATTCCCATTTATCAGGGCATATTCGCTAAAAGCAAGGTTATTCTGTGTGAACCAGGCATAAAGGCTGAAAGCCACGCTCAGCAGTATCAATAGGTTGGTTATCATTGGTTTCTTACGAGTTCTCTTG